>JBFEYF010000093.1:0-7734 GCA_041562295.1 Sulfurimonadaceae bacterium | reverse complement strand
TGTAGCCGATCAGAGCCGAAATCTTCAGAAGCTGATTCAGCCTAACGGCGCAGAGACGATTATCGCACGTGTTTTAGAGTACGGCAAAAGATAAAATCTTAAAGGTAAAGGAGAACTCAATGGATATGAGCTTTTTGACAGCAACGTCGCTACAACTGGGTATCAACCTGGTTTATACCGTTTTAGCCATCTTTATCGGTGTGGTGGCTCTCAAATATATCGATCGATGGCTTTTAAAGTCCATCGATCTGGAAAACGAGATCAAAAAAGGGAATATCGCGGCTGCCATCTTCGCATCAACGATACTGCTTTTTATCGCCATCATCATAGCTTTCTCGCTTAAAGGGTAATCTCTTGGCCGGTTCCTGGCAGCCTGTATCCAACCGCGATCTTTTCAGGGGTGTAGCACTGCTTGCACTGATCGTCGTGGCGACACACTTTAAAAACAGCTACCGCAAAGCATCAGAGTCGGAGGGGTTCTCCCAGTCGCGTTATGAACAGCAGGGTCTGCTCCCCTCGCAGTTGGATCATGCAGAGCCTAAAAAAGGTGTGATGGTGACGCTTCGTGAAGGCAAAGAGGTGACGATGCCGCGTCAGGCGATGGGACGGGACAGACTCCACATCAGTACCTTTGGCGGCGATCATATAGGTATCATGGCCCAGGCGACCGATCATCGCCACTACTTCGCCAACGGCTACCTTTTGGGTTTTATCCCTTTTTCTGTAGAGAATGTCTACAACGCGATGAACTTTATCGCCGCGAGACTGCGTTATCAGCTGGATGAGAAACAGTTCAGAGGCTATAAAGAGATGTGGCAGACATCCAAAGAGGCCTATGTCCGGATGCGGGGTGATTGTGAAGATCATGCGATCTTGCTTGCCGATTGGCTGCAGAGTCTGGGATTTGACGCCCGTGTCGCCGTAGGACGTTTTAAGGGAGAGGGGCATGCCTGGGTTGTCTGGTTTAACCGGGGAGAGGCTTTTATCATCGAAGCGACCTCAAAACGGCAGCGGCGCTTCTACCCCTTGGCGACGATGCTGCCCGATTACCGTGCCAGCTATATGTTTGACAGGGAAGGGTTCTGGCAGAAAAAGCGCCATAGGGCTTTGGAAGATTATAAAACGGGATGGCAAAAGACCGCCTACTTTAAACCGTTTTAGTCTTTTTCAGCGGCAGGAGAATCTTAAAGCAGACGCCCTGGTCATCGTTGTAGACATCCAAAGTCCCCTGGTGCTTGTTTTCGATGATCTGTTTAGCCATATAAAGCCCCAGACCCGTTCCGACACTGTCTACTTTTGTCGAAAACCCCTGTGTGAAAATACGCTTTAAATCATCATCCGGTATGCCTCCCCCGTTATCACAGATAAGCAGTTCCAGATATCTGCCCCGTTCCGTTGTGGTAATGATGATTTTCGGATGTTTTATCTGTTTTTCCAGGAAGTTGTCTTCGGCATTTTTGATGATGTTGAGAATCACCTGCGTCAATTCGTTGGCATTGACTTCGATGTAGCCTTTGGCATAAAGGTGTTTATCAACACTGATGGCATTGCTCATTAAAGCGGCACCGGATATGGTTAAGGCTTTGGCCAGCGGTTTATCGATCGTGGTCAGCTGCAGGGATCGGTCGTTACGGAAAAAAGAGCGAAAGTCGTTGATGGTCTCGGAAAGAAAGTCGATGTTCTCCATCGTACTTTGCAAAAAAGCCTTGTAGTGCTTGGTATCAAAATTGTCCAGTTCCATTTTGATCAGACAGTCAAGAGCTCCTGCGTTGATCGCTGTCAAAGGCTGTCTCCACTGATGGGCTATCATACCCAGCATCTCGCCCATCTGAGCCTCTTTGGATTTAAGTTGCAAAATCTCGTTTTTGAGTTGGATATCTTTTTTGTAAAAACGAAGCCGTGAGCCGAAAATAGTGGAAAAGATAATCACTTCGACGGTAGAACCCAGCAGCAGGATATATTCGATGTGGGTGTTATAGGGGAGTTCAAACATATGATAAAGAGTGATATAGACGATGCTGACCAAAAAAACAGACCAGCCCAGTGTCAAAAGCAGTGTAAAGGGTCTGCGTTTATACAGGGCATAGATAAGTGTGCATGAGAGAAACAGCATGGTCACTATGATGAGAAGGTTTCTTGTCACAAGCAGGTGGGAATCATCAAAAAGATAGAAGATGAAAAAGAGCATGAAAATAAGGGTCGTAACTTTGAAGAGTCTGTCTACAAGGGGATGCAGGGTCTTGACTCTAAGTATCTCGTGGAAAAAGAGCAGTAAAAAGAGCATCATGCCGGAGATACTGAGTTGGAAAAGATGATAATAAAAGTGCCCCAAGTAGAAAACGTTCATAGAACCGGTATACATCAGCTGGAAAACCAAAAGGGTGAAGAGGTATCCTACATAATAGAGTGCCACACGCTCTTTGGTGATAAGATAGATAAAGAGATTGTAGAGAAAAAAAGCGGCCAGGACAGTCAAAAGTGCCACGATCACAGCGTCACTAAACCGTAGATAGCCATAGAAGTTGTGGAGGTCGCGAAAATGTAGAAGCTGAATCGTTTGGGAGGCTTTGGAGCTGAAACTGATATAGAGTATGCTTTTTTGATGCGGCAAAAGCGTTGTCTGATAGGTATGATGGCGAAAATGGCCGGAGCGCTGTTGGGGTGGAACCATCGCACCGCTTGCTTGTCTATAAACAGCCCCATCCTTGGATTCAAAAAAGTTGACATGGCCTAAACAACCGTTGATAAGCAAGATGGAGTTTGGCTCCTCGCTGGAGCTTTGGTTCTCCAGCTCCATTTTTATCCAGACAGTGGCATCGATGATACCGAACGAGAGGTCCTTTTGGAGGGTAAAGTTGCGGTCCGGCGCCATCATATCGTTGAGTGTCAGGCTTTTGGTAGGGTCGATATAGACCTCATAACCGAAAGAGGGTAGAAGGATAAGAAAAAAGGTGACGAACAGCTTCATACCGGGCTCCTGAGTAGACGAATTTTAAGTATAGCCGTATAATATTAATTTTTAATTACAAAAATTAACAAGTTAGGTTTTCAATTGGGTTTCCAAATGAGAGGATCTTTTGCTACACTACCGCAACTATTTAAGAGGGGTTTTTTAAGATGCTACAGGCTGTTATCGATAGTATTGTGACGGTTGTCGGAGATCTCGGGTATACGGGGATCGTCATTATGATGTTCCTGGAATCGACTTTTTTCCCTTTTCCCAGCGAGGTGGTTATGATACCGGCGGGGTATCTGGCGGCCAAGGGAGAGATGAATATCTATATGGTGATCTTCTTGGGAGTTTTGGGCTCCATACTCGGGGCACTTTTTAATTTTCTGTTGGCCCTGAAGTTTGGACGCATGGCAGTACTCAAATTCGGGCGCTACTTTCTTTTTAAGGAGTGTACCTTGGAGAAGATGGAGCGTTTTTTTGTCAAACACGGGGCGATGTCCACGTTTGTGGGGCGACTGCTTCCGGGTATCAGGCAGTATATCTCTTTGCCTGCGGGTCTGGCGAAGATGAATATCGTCACCTTTTCGATCTTTACCGCATTGGGCGCGGGGATCTGGAGCACGGTATTGGCGCTGTTGGGCTATTTTATCGGCGGAAGCCAGGATCTGATCAGCCGATATATGCATGAGATTTTGCTATGGGGCGGCGTGGGACTTTTAGCCCTGGTCGTTGCCTATACGATGTGGCACCGCAGATCTAATAGAGACAAATAAGCTTTAGCTTACCCCTTTTTGGATAAAATCGCGGTATTTTATTTTTAGGGTGGACAGTAGGACCCTAAACAGGACAGATTATGAGTAACACACTTGATGTACGACAAGCATATTTAGACTTTTTTAAATCCAAAGGGCATGATGTCGTGGCTTCGGCACCACTGGTCCCGGATGATCCGACACTGCTTTTTAACAATGCGGGTATGGTTCCTTTCAAATCGATCTTTACGGGTGAAGTCCCGACGCCGAAAAACCCCCGTGCGACAAGCTGTCAGACCTGTATCCGTGCCGGCGGAAAGCATAACGACCTGGAGAATGTCGGTCATACGGCACGCCACCACACCTTCTTTGAGATGCTGGGTAACTTCTCTTTCGGGGATTACTTCAAAGAGCAGGCGATCGATTACGCCTGGGAGTTTGTTACCGAGGTTCTGAAACTTCCTGTAGAGAAGTTGTGGGTAACGGTACACGATTCGGACGATGAGGCTGAAGAGCTTTGGCAAAAGCATGTCGCCAAAGATAGAATCCTGCGTATGGGTGATGCCGATAACTTCTGGCAGATGGGTGATACCGGTCCGTGCGGTCCCTGTTCGGAGATCTTTTTTGACCAGGGCGAGGAGCACTTTAGCGGTCCTGAAGATTATATGGGCGGTGAAGGTGACCGTTTCCTAGAGATCTGGAACCTGGTCTTTATGCAGTACGAAAGAGATGCCAGCGGAACACTCCACCCGTTACCGAAGCCTTCTATCGATACCGGTATGGGTCTGGAGCGTGTCACGGCGGTGACGCAGGGTAAACTCTCCAACTACGATACCTCACTCTTTATGCCGACCATCGAAGCTGTGGCAAAGATGACCAATACGACCTATGAGTATAAAAGCGGTGCCAGCTACCGTGTGATCGCGGACCATATCCGTACCGCTGTATTCCTGTTGGCCCAGGATGTTACCTTTGACCGTGAAGGACGGGGTTATGTACTGCGCAGAATCCTGCGCCGCGCGGTTCGCCACGGTTATCTTCTGGGGCTTGAAGAGCCGTTTATGTATAAACTGGTCGATACCCTGGTTGCGGGGATGAAAGTTAGTTATCCCTACTTGGAGCAAAAAGCGGATGCAATCAAGACGCAGATCGAGCTTGAAGAGGAGCGTTTTTACAAGACGATCGCTTCGGGAATTGAGCTTTTTAATGCAGAGCTTGCCAATACCAAAGAGGTTTTCTCCGGCGAGGTGGCATTTAAGCTCTACGATACTTTCGGTTTCCCTCTTGACCTGACTGAGGATATGCTGCGTGAGAAGGGTCTTAAACTTGACAGCGACAAGTTCGAGGTATTGATGAACGAGCAAAGAACCCGTGCCAAAGCAGCCTGGAAAGGCAGCGGTGACAGTGCCAACGAGGGTGACTTCAAAGAGCTTCTTGAAAAATACGGTGAGAACGAGTTTGTCGGATACAACACGACCAAGGCGGAGTGTAAGATCCTGGCGGTACTGAGTGATGATTTTAAGATTATAGATGAGCTGCATACGGGCCATGAGGGGTGGATCTTTTTGGAACGTACACCTTTTTATGCAGAGTCGGGCGGACAGACAGGTGATACCGGAGTACTGGACGGTATGGCCAAGGTCGTCGATACGCAGAAGTTCTTCGGTCTGAACCTTTCCAAGATCGTGGCCAAAGATACGATCCGTTCCGGAAACCGTCTGGTAGCCACGGTGGATCCCGATCGTGCAGAGATCGCCAAGCACCACTCGGCGACCCACTTGCTGCATGCGGTATTGGTAGAGGAGTTGGGCAACCATATCGCCCAGGCGGGTTCACTTAACGATGCGCACCGTCTGCGTTTTGACTTCTCCCACCCCAAAGCGGTAACAGATGATGAGCTTAAAGCGATCGAGGAGCGTGTCAATTACCATATCCAAAATGCGATCGCCGGAGAAACGAACGAGATGGATATTGAAAAAGCCAAGCAAAGCGGTGCCAAAGCACAGTTTGGCGAAAAGTACGGCGATATGGTACGTGTCGTGAGCTTCGGCGACGCTTCGGTAGAGCTTTGTGGCGGTACACACGTACATAATACGGCAGAGATCGGTATGTTTATCATCACCAAAGAGTCGGGTGTCTCTGCAGGGGTCCGCCGTATCGAGGCCGTTGTGGGTAGAGAGGCCTATAAACTCTTTAAACAGAACCGTCATATCCTTGATGAGGTGACTACAGCGGTTAAGAACAAAGATGCGATGCTGGGTATCAAAAAGCTTCAGGATCAGATCAAGGAGCTTAAGCAGGAAGTGGCTGAAGCCCAGTCCGCTTCCAAAGAGGAGCTGAGCGCCGAAACAGTCAACGGCGTAACGGTCATCGTCGAAGAGATAAAGTCGGGTGATGTCAAAACACGCATCGACGAGATCAAAAACGAAAATGCCAAAGTGGCCGCGATGCTGTTTCAGGTCAAGGGCGACAAGGTCATGATCGCAGCCGGTATCAAAGATGCTAATGCCAAAGCGGGTGATTGGATCAAGAAGATCGCTCCGATTCTAGGCGGTGGCGGCGGCGGTCGTCCCGATTTTGCCCAGGCCGGCGGTAAAGATCCGAGCAAGCTTTCTGAGGCCAAAACGGAAGCGCTAGCCTTCATCAAAGAAGCACTGGCGTAATTAAATTACTTAAGGAAGTTCTTCTCGCCAAAGGCGTAGCTTTAGTGAGAGGAATTTAAAACGATTTTCAATCGTTTTGAAGGAGAATTGAATGATAAAAGCTATGATCCAGGAATTTTTTGCCAACTACGGCAATATCATCCTCTTTTTTCACGTCTTAGCCGCCTTTGTATGGGTCGGCGGTATGATCGCGATCCGTTTTGCCGTACATCCGGCCATGCAGCATATCGATGATGTTAAAGAGCGTATGGCACGCACCTTGGAACTGCTGCACAATTTTTTCAGACTAGTCATCCCGATGATCGTGATCCTGATCATTACGGCTGCTACAATGGCTATCGGCTTTGATTTTAAATCCGTCGGCGGCTTTATGTACGGCATGGTCCACTTCAAAGAGGCGGTCTGGACGATCATGACGATCAACTTTATCATCAT
Source organism: Sulfurimonadaceae bacterium (assembly GCA_041562295.1). Lineage (GTDB taxonomy): Bacteria > Campylobacterota > Campylobacteria > Campylobacterales > Sulfurimonadaceae > JBFEYF01. The sequence goes on along the minus strand of JBFEYF010000093.1, from coordinate 931 downwards.
CTATGTGCGTCGTAACAGAGCGGAGCGTGCTTTTATCGCAGGTGACATGGATGAGGCAAAAACCCAGATGGCACCGATTGCCAAATTTTTTATCCCTGCCAATATCTTTTTGGGTCTGGTCGCACTCTTTGTAGGCGGCATTTTAAGGGGCCTGTAGCACTCTACAACCCATTGTGAGAGATTATAGGCTATAATCTTTGAATGGGCCCATTATTAAAAAACTTTATTTTTTGCGGTATGTCACTTTCAAAAAGTGACAGCCGTTATCTTAAATATATACTCCACAACAGTTTTGCATTGACTGTTTTTATGATCATGGCTTATTTTATTATCGTAGGGCAAAATCCCAAAGCCAATATGATCTACTATACGGTAATGAGTGCTATTGCCGGTAACTATCTACTGCTTTATCTTACCAAGTCGATTGAAATGACACTCTATATCGCCTCGCTGGTTATTATTATAGCCATTACCTATCTGGTCTATCTCTTTCCGTTTGAAGCGCGCAGTGTAGTCTGGGTGATGATTGTGCCTTTTTTTATCTATATCGTCAACGGACACAGAGTGGGGACCCTCTTTACACTGATCTATCTACTGTTACTCTCTACAGCTTTGAAGTACGGGCATGAGAGTGCTTCATTCAGTTATGATTACAACTTCTACTCCCTGATGATCGCTTTGGCACTGCTCTCCTTTTTTATTTTCCTGTTTGAACGAAACAGGCATCACTATCTGAGGGCTACCAAAAGATTGCACAGGAAAGAGAAACACCAAAGGGAGCGATTGAGTAAAGCACTGGTCGAATTAAACCGTTATAAGCAGAATCTGGAAGTGAAGGTGGAAGAGGCATTGGTGAAGCGGCAGCAGGATCATCAGATACTTATACAGCAGTCGAAAATGGCTGCTATGGGTGAGATGCTTTCGGCTATTG
>JBFEYF010000092.1:0-7749 GCA_041562295.1 Sulfurimonadaceae bacterium | reverse complement strand
GTTGATACAAAGCAGTGACGGTTCGGAAAGCGTCCGTGCCGCACCGTTTTGAAGCAAGAAGTTGATGTTTATACCTACAGAAGTATTGGGCACAGGCAGTCCGTAATCATTGGCATAGGCAGCTACCGTCGACATCGGCAAAGCACTGCCTCCGATATTGGCTGAGAGGTTATAAAGATTGCCTGAGCTTTCAGCCAGACTGTCAAGACCATACTCGACGCCCAAGTGATCCGAATCGGACTTGCTGATCTCCAAAATACGTGCCTGAACATAGACCTGCTGACGCTCCCTGTCCAGTTCTGCCAAAAGCTGCTGAAACTCTTCGATCTCTTCACCTGTTGCAATAAAGATCAAAGAGTTAAGCTCCTTATCCGCTGAGACACTCGGTTTGATAGCATCCTTGGGGTAGGTCTTTTTACTGATGATATCTGTCAAAATCTTCGTGACATTCTCCGCATCCGCATTTTTCAAAGGGATCATCGCCAGGCGCTGTTTGGTCACCTTATCCGGTTTATCCAAAATCTCCAGATACGATTTCAAACGCTCCAGCTGTGCCTTTTTCCCGACCATGATGATCATATTGGTCGCATCGTTTTTAAACAGTCCCACCTTCTGCTGTACGATCTTCTGGTCATAAAGCGAGTTGACGATATTGGTAAACTCCGTAAAGATCGTCGCCACCTTCACATGTTCCATCGGCAAAAAGGCGATCTCCTGGTCCTTTTTCTGGTCCAGCTGGGCAATCAGCTCTTTGATCAGACGGGTGTTTTTCGGATAGTCGGTGATGATAAAAGCGTTATTGGTCTTGGATACGACGATCTTACCGGACTTGGAGAGCAAAAAGCGAACCTGGGCACCCAAAACATTGGCATCGGAACTCTCTACCTGAATCACCTGGGTATGGATCTGCGCGATTTTGCCTTCGCTTAGCGGAGGGGCATCTTTGGAGGCATCGGTAAGCTTAACCGTCTTTAAAAACCCGTTGGATCCGACAAGTGTATACCCTTTGCTTTCCAAGATCGACTGCAATAGAACAAAAAGCTGATCTTTTTCGATACCGTGGTCAGAGATAAAGTCGACATTGCCGTTGATCGGTTCCGTAATCAGAATATTTTTCTGCGTGATCTTTGAGACCATCTTGACAAACTCTGTAATCTTCAGATTCGAAAAGTTCAGTTCGATCGTCTCTGCCTGAAGTGTCAACATAGCAGCCAGCAGTGTGCCCAAAATATATTTATTTAATTTCATAGAATAGTTCCTTTATAGTTCCCCGTCTTCTCACAGATACAGTCACATGATCCATTTTATCTACCCGGGCATAAAGCATCTTGGCATCCTTAAATGATTTAAGTTTGACACCGTTGACACTTAACAGTATATCACCTGTCTGTAGCCCCAAAGCGTCAAAGACCGACTGTTTTTGCACAAAAAGTACAATAAAGCCCTCAATGACACCATCCACCCGGTTCGGACGGATCTTGATGCTGTTCCAGATTTTGGTCGGATGTGCCATATGGTCATTGATGAGATCCCGCCGAACAATCCCCTCTGAGAGTTCCTGAGTATTCGCACGGCTGCTTTGATCTTTTTTTATGACAGCTTCGCGCTCTTTGAGTGTCCTTAATGAGATCCGATACTCCTGATTATCCCTTCTGAGCAAAGCATCCTGTTGCATAATCTTTATCAATCGGTACCCCTGCAAAGTCTCACCCACAGAGAGGTAGTGACTCTTTTCACCGATCTTGACAACGATAAAGCCTCCCTTTTGGGAACGGTATATTGCTTGAAGCATCCATGAGGCGATCGTCTGATACTCCTGCTTGATATGAACCTCTCTTTGGGAAGCCGATGCAGCCGATCCCGTAAATGCCTGACTGAGATGGAAGAGCCGGTTGGGCTGAAAATCATACTCATGCTCCTGATAAACCCCCTCTACGGGCAGAAAAAGCTTCAAAAATGCATTAAGAAGAAGAGCTGAAGCGATGACACAAAGGCTCAGTGTCATCTTTTTTATAAGATCCGGCAGATGAGGCAAAGAGATACTACTGAACTTCAAGCTTCAACTCCTTTATTTTACCCTTGCGGTTGATCTTTAAAAAAACCTCATCAATATGTTCAATATTGGCATAAAGTTTTTTGACATTTTGCATCGAATCCAGCTTGACACCGTTGATCTCCATCAATACATCTCCCGCTTTTAGCCCGCCATGTTCAAAAACCGATCCCGGCTGGACAAACTTGACAGAAAACCCGATTTTATCACCGTCGGAAAATCGTCCTATCTGAATATTACGCCATACCTCCTGGGGATGAGCCATATGATAGTCGATCAGTCTTCTTTGGATGATCCCGGCTTGCAGCTTGGCAGCATCAAAACGCATCCCTTTTTTTCCACCATAAGCACGTTCTTCAGGCAGGTTAAGGGTCAGTTGATAACCCTGCCCGCCTTTAGAAAAAAGGGCATGGTCAACGAAAATGGTTACAAGTTTATACCCGTTGAGCGTCTCCCCGACTGAGAGGTAGTGGCTTTGAGCCCCCACTTCTACGACAATGAAACCATTTCCCGAAGATCTATATATAGCCTTTAACACCCAGCCGGATAGCAACGAAGCACTCTTTGAGCTGCTGTCGATGCTGTTCTGCTCTTTAGATAGAGTCTCTGTCCGGGAAAAAGCCTCGTTCAGGCGGTAGGCATGCCGTGGGATAAAAGAGTCAGACTCACTGTAATAGATGCCGTTTACCGGCAAGAAGAGCTTGAGCATACCGTTGAGTGACCATGCGAAAAGAAGCGTCAAGGCCGAACCCAAAAAGAGCGGATAAAGATACATTTTAGAATTTACGAACAAAACGGTACCCCTCTTTATCCTTACGAAGCTGTCTCATCAAAAACGCTTTACTCTTTAACAACGGGGAGGGCTTGATCAGAAGCTCTATCTGTCCCTCAAAGAGATCCAGATCACCTTCAAGCGTGCCGAAGTTGCCTTGCGCGGCAATAGTTACGTGTGTCGCAGTCAAAAGCGAATGGCTCAGGGAGACGCTTGTCACACTCATCCCTTTAAGCATCTTCAGATCGTTTCCTATAAAAAGGCGTTCCATCTTGACCCTGTTGGCAATAAGCCACGGGGAGATGGTTATCTGACCGATACGGGCCACTTCAAATCCCTGGATATAGAGTGTCCCGTCCCGTAAGGCCAGATCGATGTAACGGTCATGAAGCTCTTCCTGGTCCATGACGATCTCCGCTTTTTTCATAAAGCGTTCCGCCTGATACCATAACGCCTCTTTGGGCAGAAAAAGGATGAAACTGATATAAAAAAGCAGCGCTAAAAAGAGCCCGAACACTATTTTTTGCATCCGTGTCATCGTTTCATCTCCACAACAAGCTGCATCAGCCCCTCTTTTTTTACTATGCGTATATCATTCAGCTGCACGTTACTGTTGAGTATCCTATCAAGCAGTTTGTCCAAAAGCTGGCCCGAAAGCGCACTGTACTCCAAAACGACACTTTTGCCTTTACCGGTGACACGTTCCGGTGCTTTGATCTTTTTCAGGCGTTCGATAAGCTGCTTGGAGGCCCCTTTGTGCTCCCAACGTCTGCTGAGACTCTGATACTGGACAGCTTTATGCTGCAGTCCGATATTCTCCTGCTGCAGCAGCCGATTATCCTCTTTGAGTCCGTTTAGAAACTGCAAGATCACCAGTAACGTCAAAAGTCCGATGGCAGCAGCAGCCATTATCATACGCTGTGCATTCATCGTTTCACCTCGATATGCAAACCGCTTTCTGATCTGCTTTGAAGCGCTTTAGGGTAAGCTTTTTTCAAAACTCCCTCCAGGGCGCTATCGCTCTTTTTAAAATCTGCTTCAAACAGATCGCTGCTGCAGTGGACAGATTCCAATCTTCCGGCGATCTCTCGCCGCTCTTTACTCAGTCTGTAGAGGTTTTTCCGGATGAAAGATTGTCTTGTGTCAATCTTTTTCAGACGGGCCAGCATGCTTTTTAGCTGAAATGTGGTCGGCGGAAGCTTATACTCCTGCTTTATCTGTTCCTGCTTCAGGATCAGTTCACTTTTTTGACGATACAGATTGATGATCTCCAGAAGGATAATGGCAGATACCATTAAAGCAGCAGCGATCAAAGGTATCCGTAACGTTCCCAGTTCAAAGCTTCCGATACCGGCGATGGGTAATCGGGGGAGTTTGGCAGAAGACTCCTTGAGAAAGTTTTGAATATCATCTTCCGCCCTGGCATAACGGCTAGGCACAATAACCACAATACTCTCTATTCGCATCAGTGTCGTCTCTTCATCCACCTTAAGCGGTTGTCCCAGCTCCATAAAATAAGCCTGGGCGAGATAGACATTTCGTACCATTCGGGGATTGATCCCCTGCTCTTTCAGTCGGTTCAGAATCTGTTGGGGATTGTAGGCGACGAAGATAAACTCTTTGTTCTCATTTTCATAGACATCATAGGCAAAACCCTCATCCAGATCAAAGAGTGATGCCGCCACTCTTTTGGCGGCACTGATTTTTCCAAACGCCGTATCACTCTTTTTGGACCAGTAGTAGTGGGGAGAGAGCACTAAATTGACCGGCCGGTCCAGTTCAAAATGCCAATCCGGATGCACAAAATGTGTCTCAATTTGTGGCTTACGGGTAGAGTCTAATATGGTTTATCCCTTTATCCTTAATGTCATACACTGCACTAAAGCCTCCCTTGATAGCCGGAAGCGTGTAATTCAGCCTGACATCCAGTTTGTAACTGTCCCCTTTTTTAAAAGGGGCGATATTATACTTTGCCAAGGTTTCATTTTGGTCACGAACCAAAGAGTCACAACCTATCTCTGTCGTCAAAGCCTCATCGACTCTGCGCAACCCCAATACGGCTGCCAACTCTTTACTCATATAGTTACAGTCCAACTTGGTCGATACATCAAACTCGCCGAAGTAAAAATATTTTTCCCATACCACATCAAAAACGGTCTCATCTTCGGTTTTTTCATAATAGCTTTCGGAAACTCTTTTTAGCATCGGCAACCCCTGGATCGCTCCGTTGGATATATCCGCATACTCGTTGGCCAGTTCACTGCCGGGGTAGCGTTCCAGAGTATCTTCATCAATAGTATCGGCAATCAGCGCGATCATTTGACCCGGATCGACCAGATGGTAGTAGTTAAATATCGCGTAAAGTAGCTCCCGGTAGTTACCGTCAATATCCCGCGTTGTTTTATCTTTATCCTGAGGTTTGAGCATGGCATTCATATTGATACGGCCCTGGAGAGAAGCTATCGATATATCAAACACGACCCGTCCGGTATCATCGCTTAACCCGGGGAACTCCCCCATGATCATATCCAGGGCTTCCGCCGAAGCGATATCGGATCCCATCTTGTTTAAAAGTTCGTGAAAATTTTTAAGCAGTACCTGATCCTGTATCGCTTTTTCTACTTTGAGATTACTGCGGTAGGTACGGTCCACCAGATCCAGCATCGACAGCGCTACAGCAGAGATCAGAGCGATCATCGCCACAGTTATCAATAAAGCTATACCTTTTTTCATACTCATTAAAGCTCATTTGCATTAGAATTACCGCAGATTATACTTAATGCTTACAAAGGTCAATATAAATGAGAAAAGGTTTTACACTACTCGAACTTATGGTCGTTATCATCATCCTGGGTCTGTTGGCCTCTTTGGTATTGCCCAACCTGATGGGACAGGCAGCTACGGCTAAAAAAGGTACGGTCTGTACACAGATGAATGTTCTGGCCAATGCACTTAAAAACTATAAACTGATGATGGGAAGTTTCCCTTCTACCGAAGAGGGGTTACAGGCTTTGGTACAAAATCCGGACCCTGACACCTACACCAACTACCCTGACGGATCTTTCCTGGATGAGGGACGTCTTCCCAAAGATGCCTGGGGACATCCCTTCTTCTATACCAATGATGACGGTATGATCGATATCATCTCACTGGGAGCTGACGCCAAAGAGGGTGGCGAGGGCGAAAACAGTGATCTTACCTACCAAAACTGTAAAAAATAGCCGCGCCTTTACACTTTTAGAGCTGGTTATCGTAGTCGTGATCCTGGGTATCATCTACTCCATGGTCACGATCAATGCGGGTAACAGCACCAAAACGGTAACCAAGCTTGACAGTACGAATCTCAGAGATTTCATGCGCAGCCAAAACAACGGCAAAGAACGCTCTTTTTATCTCTACGGGGAGGAGTGTGAAAATGCCGCTTTCATTCCTGCACTTGACCAAGGTATCCAGATAGACCAGATGCTCTTTGACAAAAAGATCTCGGCATACTGGTTTGACCATTACGGTGCACTCAAAGAGCGTACCTTTACCCCTTTAAAGATCGAAGACAAAAGCTATCCCGTCTGCCTGAAGTTTGACCTTTTTGCCAATGGCAGCAGTTCGGCACTGGTGATCCGTGACGGCCAAAAATTTTACTATTCACCTTTTTTTGAAAAGAGCCGTCACTTTGACTCGCTTCAAGAGGCGGAGAGTTTTCTCAAACATCAAGATATAAACCCCGACTACCTGGGAGTCAAGCCGTGATGCGCTCTGCGTTTACCCTGATGGAAGTGATGGTTGCGGCTATGATCATCACCTTCATGGGATGGGGGATCTTGCAGCTGCAAAGCAATACCGTCCATAATATGGATATGATGAAAGGAGGGTTTGATACAGCCGTACACGCTTCTCCTCTTCTGGTGACACTGGATCAGAAAAACCACCAAAAGAGCAAAGATCTTTACAGTTTTGTCAAAGAGCGCTATAAGATCGACTATGATCCCATGATCTCGGCTATGAAAAAGAGCAGGCTGACCTTTAGACAACGTGAATACGGTTTTATTACGATAGAAGAGAGCCTTGATGAAAACGGTCAGGTGCGGCCGACCCAATCGGCTGGTCTGTTTATCTATCACAACAGCGTGACGGCCAAACAGGGTACTACCGCTACCCTATCCTTTGAGATGAACCGATGAAAAAAGCGTTTACGTTGATGGAGATGATGATATCTGTCGTTTTACTGGGGCTGATCATCACCTTTTTGACCTCAACCTTAGGGGATTTAAGACAAAGCAAGAAGATCCTGCAAGAGCTCTCTTCACAAAAGGGCCATGTCAGCCGTCTTTTGACCCTTTTGCAAGAGGACATCACATCTGCTTCGACGTTGGAAATCCGGCCAACCCAGGACCACACCCTGTTACTACTAAAGACAACCAGCTCTTTATACCAGATCGACCACCCTTATGTGCGCTGGTTTGTAGATCCCCGCTCCAAAAAACTGATCCGCTCCGAATCGTCTCATGATTTGACCCCTCCCTACCGGGATGATCAACTTTTTCTGGTACATCTGGACGAGGCCGCACAACAGTGCGACTGGATGAAAGCCTACCGTTCTGAAGATAATGCCACCCTGCTTATCGGCTTAAAATGCGACAAAAAAGATTACTACCTTGAAAGTATGGCCCCTTAATATTTAAGATTTCTTTTGCTATAATACCCGCCTTGAAAGCACTGAGGGTAGCCGGCTACCTTGAGTGCTCCTCTTTAGACCTGTGCAACGGATGTTTAAGGCAGTGGGTCAGGATGGGAACATAGCAGCCCTCCTTTCTCATCTGGGTGCCGCAGGTATCTGGAGAGGGGTCCTTCTAACTACTATTTAATCATACTCCTTTCTCTCTTACTGCAAAACCGAAACGATATATAACACCATAAAAAGCAACAG
>JBFEYF010000091.1:0-7815 GCA_041562295.1 Sulfurimonadaceae bacterium | reverse complement strand
GATGCAAAGTGAGATTTTCAGTTTTTTGGAGTTTATAGGAACCACTATCGTAAAAAGCGACAAAGATGAAGCCGTACTCGCTATTGATCTGGAGCGGCACCATTACCAGCACCTCGATTTTGTGCATGGTGGCGTTATATCGACGATTGCGGACAATACAGGTTGGTTTGTCATTCAGCCTTACCTGAAGGAGGGTGAGACAGCTATGACACAGGAGCTCTCCATCAGTTATCTGCGTCCGGCACAGGGGAAGATCTTACGGTGTGTAGGCAAACTTGTCAAAAGAGGGAGACGATCTGCTTTTGTGACGGCAGAGGTCTTTTGCGACACAAAACTTGTCGCATTTGCCACCTCGCATCTGGCACTCTTGGAGAAAAAAGATTACGTGTCGTGATGGTGATAACGGCGTTTGATCTCTTTTAGTCCGGACTCCAGTTTTTCCAGATAGTCATAGAGCGAATCGCCGCGTCGGTAGGTGTGGAAATAGTAGGCGATCTGAATCTGGCCCACCCCGTCAAAATGGTGGTGCGACAGATGATCAATAATATGTTTTTTAGCTTCCTGGGCCGCGTCTTTATCCATATGGGGCATCAGAATCAGAAACTGGTCACCGTTCATACGAAACAGCATGTCGGTACGGCGGATAGATTTTTTGACAAACTTGGCAAGCTCCATCAAAATCTGGCTTGCTTCAAAGACACCGTGATGGCGGTTGATCGTCTTAAAGTCTCTGATATCAAAAAGCAGTGCGGTCAGCGGGTACTTATAGCGCTCTACCTTATGTATCTCCTCTTGCATAAAGATATCAAAGGCCATGCGGTTATAGCACTGGGTCAAAGCATCCGTTACCGAGAGCCTGGCGACGGTAGCCGTTGAAGGCATGGACAAAAGCCCGTAAACCCTTTTCATATATCCGTATCCGTTAAAGTCCTGGTCCAGGGCTTTACGGACTCTGTTTTCATCATAAGTTTCTGTCAGTTCAAAGAGTATACGAAAAAGGGTCATGGCTCTATTTAACCGACGACACGTGTCTCGTCGGCCTCCATCTCGATAATATTCCAGGGAAGCCCCTGTTTGTTTAACTCTTCCATGAACGGATCAGGGTCAAGCTCCTCCATGTTAAATACTCCCGTACCGGACCATTTGCCTTCAAGCATCAGCTTGGCACCGATCATAGCCGGAACCCCTGTCGTGTAGGAGACAGCCTGGGATTTAACCTCTTCATAACACTTTTCGTGGTCAGAGACGTTATAGATATAGATCTGTCGCGGTTTCCCGTCTTTGGTTCCCTTGGCTACGATACCGATGTTGGTCTTTCCTTTGGTGCGCGGTCCCAAAGATGCGGGGTCGGGCAGAAGGGTTTTCAAAAACTCGATCGGTACGATCTTCATCCCCTTATGTTCCACCTCTTCGATACCCAGCATCCCGACATTTTCCAGGCAGTTCATATGGGTCAGGTAGGACTGTCCAAAGGTCATAAAGAAACGGATGCGCTTAAGCCCCTTGATGTGCTTGACAAGGCTCTCCATCTCTTCGTGATACAGAAGATAGCTGTCTTTGGGGCCCACTTCAGGGTAGTCCCAGACCATCTTGATCTCCATCGGGTCGGTCTCGATCCACTTCCCTTCTTGCCAGTAGCGTCCTTTTGCGGAGACCTCTCTTAGGTTGATCTCGGGGTTAAAGTTTGTTGCAAACGGATAGCCGTGATCACCCGCGTTACAATCAAGGATATCAATCGTCTCGATCTCGTCAAAATAGTGTTTTTGCGCATAGGCACAAAAGACATTGGTCACACCCGGGTCAAACCCCGAGCCCAACAGCCCCATGATATTGGCATCTTTAAAGGCCCCGTCACGTTCCCACTGAAGTTTATACTCGAACTTCGCTTCATCGGGGTGCTCATAGTTTGCTGTATCCAGATAGGGTACATTAGTCGCTGTACAGGCATCCATGATCGCCAGATCCTGATACGGCAGTGCCACGTTGATAACGATATCGGCATTGACCTTTTTGATCAGGTCAATCACCTCCTGGGTACTGTCCGCATCAACGGTTGTGATCTCGATCGATCCGGCAGGAAGCTGATCCTGGATCTTTTGGCAGCTCTCTATTCGGCGGCTGGCCAATGTGATCTTTCCGAAGGTCTCTTTGTTCATGACACATTTGTGTACGACAACGCCGCCGACGCCGCCGGCACCGATAATCAATGTATTTTTCATCTTTGGGTTCCTTATAAAATCTTAAATCCGAAAAGGAGAGCAAATGTCCAGATCAACAGCGTCAGCACGATCGAAACAAAAACCAGTGCGGCACCCGCATCCTTGGCATATTTGGCCATAATGTGATAATCCTGTGTTACTAAGTCTACCACACGTTCAATGGAACTGTTGATCAACTCGGCAATGATGGGGATAAAAAGGGCCAATCCCATAAAAACTTTATAGACAATCTCTATGGGGATAAAGATCAATGCAATCTGCAAAAGCACAAATGCCGCAACCTGTACCTTAAAAGAGCTCTCATTTTTCATCACCTCGGCAAAGCCCTGGTTGGCATAGTGCCAATTTTTGAGCAGGTGGTATTTGGGTTTATTATGTTGCATCTGTTTTTACTCCGTTGGTCGTGCTAAAGTTGTTGTCCACCCGTCATAAAGGGAGTGGTATTTACTGGCAATCTCTGTCACCTGTTTGGAAAAGAGATTGATCGTATCGATATGGGCGTCACCTTTGTGTGTCGTCACCAACACGAAACGGCGATCCAGCAACTCATCTGTTGTCTCCTCTTCAACCGTATGCCCAAGCGTCAAAAGCTCCTGTTTGATTTTCTCACGCTGCGATTCGGTATGACAGAAAAAGATATGTTCAAACTCATGTTCCAGATCCAGATCATCGCCCTCTTCCAAGAGATCCAAAACGACATGGCGGTTGTTGATCTCCCGTTTTTGAGCTACATTAGGATTGAGTTTGTCAAAAAAGAAGCGCCACTCCTCGTCAGGATTGGAGCCAAGATCATGCTGCATGCCCGAAGGCAGTTTCTCCTTGAGCAGATGGCGTAAAAGTTTAGAGTCCCGGGTATAAAAATAGAGTTCAACCCAGTCATCGATGTACCGGGCGCCGGCAAAATAGCCGGCCCCGTCATTAGAGACAAGTTCTCCAATCAACGGATCCTGATGGAAGTAGGACTCAAAATCTTCAATCTTATCCACCGGCTTGATGAAAAGGTAGACAAGCTTACTTGTCATATAGTCAGGAGCAATCTCAATCAGATCGTAGTTGACTACAACCTCGACGAGTTCGTTTTGCTCCTTTCTTCTGTAGTATACAGACATGGTTCTACTTTGTTTGTAAATTAGGCAAACACTCCCTTGAAATAGCTGTTCAAAGGTTTTCGTTTTTGTCGATAGTAGTTTATCATTTTTTGGGTTTAAACTTCAAATTTCTGAAGAGATTTCAGTCTCAACCCTCTTTAATGAAGTTTTGGATATAATCGCGTCTTTAATGACTATCTATCCGTTTTTTACATCAGAGGAGCACACCTTAATATGTCCGCAAAAGAAATTAACAAGAAGCTCGACGATATCTTTTCCACAAAACACAAAGATTGTGTTACTTTCGAAGAGATCGCCAAAGTTTTTGAGAAACAACCAACACCAGCTCAAGCCAAAAACATCATCAAATTAGCCGAAAAAAGCGGCAACTGTCTCTATACGGCAGACCAACACACCAAAATGCTCAACGAGCAGGAGGAAGCCAAACGCCAGGACGCTATCCGCCGTATCAACGAAGAAGCGCATGAGAACTCTTTTGACCTGATGAAAGAGCGTGAACTTTTAGAGTGGTCACGTTCGGACTCTCCGGTGCGTATGTACTTAAGAGAGATGGGACAGATCCCTCTTTTGACCAAAGAGGAGGAGATCGAGATATCGATGCTGATTGAAAAAGGTGAAGATATCATCATCGACGCTATCTGTTCGGTCCCCTACCTTATCGATTTCATCCTGGACTATAAAGAACCCCTGATCAACCGTGAACGCCGCGTCAAAGAGCTGTTTAAAAGTTTCGAAGATGAGAAAGAGGACGGTGATGATAATGATGATAATGATGATGACAACTCAGATACAAAACCGGTAGCCAAAGATGACAAACGTGTCGTTAAAGTCAAAGAGAGCTTCAAAGCTTTAGAAAAAGCGAAAAAAGAGTGGCTTAAAGCAGTAGAGACGGAAGAGGAGTTCCCTGCCGATGAAATCACTGCCGAATATGTGCACCACCACCTCAATATCGCATTTAAAAAGCGTATGCTTAAAGATGCCCTTCTATTCCTGGAGCCTACTTCAAAACTGATCAATGAACTTGTTAAAGCGATGGAGACAGCACTTAAGAGTGATGAAGGTTTCGACAAGGAGCTTAAACGTTTAGAGTATAAACTTCCGCTTTTCAACGATATCCTTAAAGAGAACCATGCAAAGATCCTGGATGACATCATCAACCTGGATAAAGAGCAGATCGCAGCCAGAGTTCCTGAAGCTACGATGGTCAGTACCTATATGGAGATCAAAAAGCTGTTCCAGACCAAAGAAGCGAGTAAAGACAGCTTCAACCTTGAGCCTGAAGCACTGGAGAATATCCTTTTCCAGATCAAACGCGGTAAAAACATCTCCGAAAAAGCGAAAACGCGTATGGCCAAGTCGAATCTGCGTCTGGTCGTATCGATCGCCAAACGTTATACCAACCGCGGGCTTCCGTTCCTCGACCTTATCCAGGAGGGTAACATCGGCCTGATGAAAGCGGTAGACAAGTTCGAGTACCAAAAAGGGTACAAGTTCTCTACCTATGCTACCTGGTGGATCCGTCAGGCGATTTCCCGAGCCATCGCGGACCAGGCACGCACGATCCGTATCCCGATCCATATGATCGAGACGATCAACCGTATCAACAAGATCATCCGTAAGCACCTTCAAGAGGAAGGTAAAGAGCCGGATGTCGATAAAATCGCTGAAGAGGTCGGCCTCTCAGTCGAGAAAGTCAAAAACGTTATCAAGATCACCAAAGAGCCGATCTCCCTTGAAGCACCTATCGGTAGCGAAGAGGATGGACGTTTTGGTGACTTCATCGAAGATAAGACTTCTGTCAGCCCTTCAGAGTCTGTACTGCGTGATGACCTTCGGGGACAGATCAATGGTGTCCTGGAGCAGTTAAGCGAACGCGAGCAGGCTGTTATCAAGATGCGCTTCGGTATCATGGATGACGAAAGTGACCGTACTCTTGAAGAGATCGGTAAAGAACTTAACGTAACACGTGAACGTGTACGCCAGATCGAATCCAGTGCGATCAAAAAACTCAAACACCCGAAAGTGGGACGCCGTCTTAAAAACTATATAGAGGACTAGAATGTCATCTTTTTATGAAAAGTGGATCGAAACCGATTACAACCCCTTTATACTTTTCAGTGCAGAGGGGAAGATCCTCTCTCTTAATGACGCGGCGCAGTTTTTACTGGGCAGTGTCTCTTCACAAACCCTCTTTGAATATGCCACCAGTTATGCAGCTACATCTTTCGGATTTAAAACAACCCATATAGAACTTGAATTTGACCGGTTTAAATTTTTTGCCATCTGTGTCGGCTATGAGAATGAGAGTGAGATCGGTATCAAACTCTACCGCACCCCGGCCCTGGAATCGAAAATGGTCGAGTCTCTACAGACCAAAGAGGAACCGGTCAATATCTACTCGCTGATCGACCTTTGTATCAGTACCAACTCCATCGGGAAAAAATTTGAATATATCCGTGATTTCGACCCGACGATTCCGGACGTACGTATCAATGCAGATATCTTTATCAAAATGTTTAACCATCTTTTTACTTCCGTCAGGGATGCCAGTGAAATTGTGATTAAACTCTATTTTAAAGTCGGTGAGCATATTAAGATACAGGATCAGAAGTTTTCACTTTTTTCTATCAAACTCACCAGTGACGGCCATTTTGACGCTCATAAGCGCGGCCAGATCGCATCCTATGCCGATATGATCGGTGCGACCCTGACCCAAAAAGAGCAGGAAGTGCTTATCGATATCGCGCTACTAACGTGAGAGCTTCATCCCGAGGCCGGTTGCAGCCACAATACCCAGCGTGATGCCGGTCAAAAACCCGGCGATATCCAAAACCGCATTGTTTTTTAGGCCTATAAAAGCGATAACCAGCAGGGCATAAGAGGCCAGGCGCCCTATAGAGAAGTGTCCCGGAGAGGCTTTGGCCATCTTTTTGAGGCTCTCTTTTTTTATCTTCTGCTTTTCAGCTTTCAGATCAAAATCCTCATCACCGCTATCCTCTTCATCATCATACAGATCATAAGGGTCCTCTACTCTTTTGAGAGGATCCTCATGGTTCATAGCCACCTCATTGGCGATCGAACGATCGACCAGTTTACGGTACCCTCTGTAACTTTGGAAGATGATAAGTCCGGAGATAAAAAATGCCAGTTCAAAGTTGAGAAGAAAAACGGGCTCTTCTATCCATAAAAGCCCGCCGATCAAAAGAAGATGAAAAAGAACAAAGAAGATGATGATATTAATCATCCTCATCCCTGTCATCATATTTCAGATCTTTGTAACGGGGATCTTTTTTAAGCTCTTCGAAGCTTTTAACCTGCTCCTGATACGCCTTGTAGACATTCAGTACGGCCGCAGCGATACCGATAACCACACCGACCCATAAAAGCGCTGGCATATCAAAAAGGCGTCTCAGCCCCAGTCCCAGGCCGACACCCAGTAAAACCGCTACAACCATAGAGATACCCAAGGAGAGGCCGTCAGCAGCCTTGATCACCTCTTTTGTATTAATCTTTGCCATATCCCATCCTTTTACAGTTTGGCAAACACTCTGTGTGCCGCCTCAATAGTCTGCTCGATCATCTCGTCATTCGTTGCCGTAGATATAAATCCCGCTTCAAACTGGCTGCAGGCAAAATAGAAGCCCTCTTCCAGCATCATCTGGTGAAACTTGGCAAAACGGTCTGTATCGCTTTTGAGTGCGTCATCAAAGCTTTTAACCGGGTTTTCATTAAAAAAGAACCCGAACATCGAACCGCGTACATCTGTCTGCAGCGCGATGCCGTTCTCTTTGGCCGCCTGGGCAAAACCCTCCATCAAACGTCTGGCACGCTCCTGCAGCGTTTTATAGACCAATGCATGCTTTTTAAGCTTTTTGATCGATGCCAGACCTGCCGCCATCGCGACAGGGTTGCCGCTGAGCGTTCCCGCCTGGTAGACAGGCCCCTCGGGGCTTAGCTGACTCATGATCTCTTTTTTACCGCCAAAGGCGCCTACAGGCATACCGCCGCCGATCACTTTACCCAAAGTCACAAGATCGGGTTGTGTCCCGACGATACCCTGTGCTCCGCGAAGATCGGCCCTGAAACCGCTCATAACTTCGTCAAAAATAAGTACCGCGCCATGTTCGTCACATAAGGTACGAAGTTGGGCAAGGAAATCTTTATCTGCAGGAACCAGTCCCATATTGCCGGCAATCGGTTCGATGATGATACAGGCGATGCCGTCGCTGTCTGCAAAACACTTCTTGACACTCTCGATATCGTTATACTTTGCCAGCAGTGTGTGCTTGGTAAAATCTGCGGGAACACCCGGAGAGCTTGGATTTCCAAAAGTCGCGGCACCCGAGCCCGCCTGTACCAATAAAGCGTCCGAGTGTCCGTGGTAGCATCCCTCAAACTTGATGATGTCGTCACGTCCCGTAAACCCGCGTGCCAGTCTGATAGCACTCATAACCGCTTCGGTACCGCTGCTGACAAAACGTACCTTC
>JBFEYF010000090.1:0-7843 GCA_041562295.1 Sulfurimonadaceae bacterium | reverse complement strand
GATTACCAACTTTATAACATCACGGACCAGATGCGAGGCGAAGCGCTTTTTGCCAATATCGTCGATGAGCTCAAAGAGACACTGACCTACCTGAAAAGAAAACGCGAACACGATTTTCTCTATTTTTTCGGTATCGCCAATGCCTATGCGCTCCCTACCCTCTTAGCCAATCCCAAGCATCAGCGGCTGGTCGTCATCGAGCCGGAACCGGAACTGATCTTTGTCGCCTTTCACCTCTATGACCTCTCCCAGGCGATCACACAAAGACGTCTGATCCTTTTTGATGTCAAGGAGTTTGATTTTGCCCAGGCGGTCAATCTCTTTGTTCAGGGCAATGCCAAGATCTATGCCCGCAGTTTTGAACTTCTTCCCATGGCACACTATTATGAGCGCTATTTTCATGATGAGATACTGCGTATCAATAAGATATTGCTGGACGGTCTGTCTCATAATATAACGACGTCAGGAAACGACATCACCGACTCCCTGATCGGTGTCGCCCACCATATACGCCATCTCAAACAGATGATCGAAGCACCCGCTTTCAAGTCGCTTCAAACGGCCAAAAACAGCGATTGGGCCGTCGTCGTCTCTACGGGTCCGAGTCTGAGAAAGCAGCTTCCGATGCTTAAAAAGCTTGCTGATCATGTCACCATCATCAGCGTAGACGCCTCTTTGCCCATCCTGGAGCAAGAGGGGATCAAGCCGGACCTGGTTACCTCCATCGAACGTGTCGAGTTGACTTCAGAGTTTTTCAAACGCACATCCGAAGCTTTTCATAAAGATATCACCTTTGTCTGTGCCAGTTTGGAACATGATGCGACGCTGGATGCGATCCGGGGAACCAAGCTGCTGGTCATGAGACCGTTTCACTACAACCACTACTTTGACCTTCCCGAATACGGCTATCTCGGTTCGGGCATGAGTGCCGCCAATATGGCCCATGAACTGGCCTTTGCCATGGGGTATGACAACTGTATCCTGATCGGGCAGGATCTGGCTTATGCCGATGACGGCAACAGTCATGCCGAAGGTCACGTATTTGGCAGTAATGAGATCGATCCCAAGGAGCGCGAGCAGTTTGAAGTGACAGCCTACGGGGGCAAAGGCATAGCAAAGACCCAGATGGCATGGAAACTCTTTTTGGGCTTTTTTGAATATACCGTGGCACTGCATAAAGACATCATGACGACCTATAATGCGACCGAGGGGGGTGCCCGCATTCA
Source organism: Sulfurimonadaceae bacterium (assembly GCA_041562295.1). Lineage (GTDB taxonomy): Bacteria > Campylobacterota > Campylobacteria > Campylobacterales > Sulfurimonadaceae > JBFEYF01. The sequence continues at coordinate 6,617 of JBFEYF010000090.1, read as the reverse complement.
CGGTACGATAGAAAAGCCCTTTACCCAACTTGCCGATGAGATCATGAAAACCTCCGTTTTGAAAAAGCCGATCAAGCTCCCTTCAAATGATCCCGCGATCATTACCCAAAACCTTGCCCAGACCCAGGAGAAGATCGTACGTATTCTCAAAGAGGGGTACGAACTCAAAGAGTCTATAGAGGCGGCTTTTGTCGCTCTCAGTTCAGCCTGCAAGGAGCTCGAAGGGCTTAGCCGCGAAGACTTTATACACCATTTCGATGATGCGACGATCATGCATCTGCTGGAGCATATCGGAGGCATAAGACAATATATCGAGACCAATACGATCTACCAGGAGTTCTTTGCCGATGTCATCCAATCGACGATGCTGCACCTCGAACTTGATGTAGGCAATATCAAAGTGCGTTATGTGGAAAATAAAGAGACCAACCGTGAAAAAGCGATGGACTGGATCGTCATCCATCAGCTATGGCTCTTTCAGGTAGCGGGCAGTATCAGCAATACCCTGGATCTTGTTATGGAAAACAACCCCTTCGATATAGACTTTGAAAAAGCCTTCGCAGAGCTTCCGCAGGAGCGTCCCAGCTGCCCGGCTACATGTTAACTATCTAAATTGATACACTTTCCGAACAAAGTCCGGCAAGCTACGCTTACGCTGCGTTCTACTCGGCGTAGTGCCCACGGCACTAGTGCCTTTATAATAAATAGTTTCAAACAGATTATGTTATACTATATTTATTTAACGTGAGACAAAGCAGTGAAAAAATCTCTTCTTCTTTTTTCTATCTCGTTACATCTTCTCTATAGCCAAAACAGCTTGGTAGACTCCCTAGAAAAACTTCCTGAAGCACATCAATCTTATAGGGGTGCTTCTCCAAGCAATGATCTGAATAAAACATTTAAAGATGTAAAAAGAGGTTTTTGTAATGATATGAACAGTACAAATGTAAACAGTTTCAGAAATTTCTTTATGACCTGGATAATTCAGGCGCACTTTAGCGGAAAAGAGAGAAGGCGCAAGCGCCGCGGGCACTACGCCGAGTAGAACTCAGCGTTAGCGTAGCTTACTGGACTTCGTTCAGTAAGCGTATAGATTTATGAAATATTCATATATCTTTCAAGATATTTCGTATCGAAGTTATTCGTTTTGAAATCTTCGTTTTGCATCATATCGATATGGAACGGTATCGTTGTTTTGATACCGGAGATCGTGAACTCTTTAAGGGCACGTTCCATCTTTTTGATCGCCTGTTCACGTGTCGGAGCGTGTACGATCAGTTTACCGATCATAGAGTCATAGGTAGGCGGTACGATATAACCTGCATGTGCATGGGTGTCGATACGTACGCCAAGACCGCCCGGAGCGATCCACTCACTGATCTTACCAGGGTTCGGCAGGAACTTCACAGGATCTTCAGCGGTAATACGGCACTCGATCGAGTGTCCTTTTAGTTCTACTTCGCTTTGATCAAAGAGCTTTTCACCTTCGGCGATACGGATCATCCACTCGATCAGGTCAAGGCCGGATACCATCTCAGAAACGGTATGCTCAACCTGAAGACGGGTATTCATCTCCATAAAGTAGAAGTTGTTATCCGCATCCAAAAGGAATTCGAATGTACCCGCACCTTCGTAGTTGATGTACTTCGTTGCACGAACGGCTGCTTCATGAAGGTCTTTACGTGTCTGCTCAGTCAGGGCGATTGCCGGAGACTCTTCGATAAGCTTTTGGTGACGACGCTGCATTGAACAGTCACGCTCACCGATATGTACCGCATTTCCGTGGGAATCCGCAAGAACCTGTACTTCGATGTGACGAGGATTCTTGATGAATTTCTCCATATAGATCGTACCGTTACCGAATGCCGTGATCGCTTCAGACTCTGCTGCAAGGAAGGCATTTTCGAGATAGCTCTCCTCTTCAACCACACGCATACCGCGTCCACCGCCGCCGGCAGCAGCTTTAAGAATAACCGGATAACCGACTTTCTTTGCACGCTCTTTGGCATCTGCGATATCGGTGATCGCACCGTCTGAACCCGGGACGACCGGAACATTTGCTGCGATCATGACATCTTTGGCTTTAGACTTGTCAGCCATCATCACCATAACTTCGGATGTCGGTCCGATAAATTTCAGCTTGTGATGTCCACAGATCTCGACAAAATGCTCATTTTCAGAAAGGAACCCGTAACCCGGGAAAACCGCATCACAACCTGAAATTTCAGCCGCACCGATGATCGCAGGAATGTTCAGGTAAGAGTCGGCACTTTTAGGTGCACCGATACAAATAGCTGCGTCCGCTACTTTGACATAAGCCGCATCTTTATCTGCTGTCGAGTAGACCGCTACCGCCTCTTTACCCATCTCCTGAATCGTACGAATAGCACGAAGCGCGATCTCACCGCGGTTTGCGATCAGAATACGTTTGATTTCAGCCATTGTTAGATTTTCTCTACTAAGAATAGTGGCATATCGTACTCAACTGCCTGACCATCTTCTACAAGAACCTTGATGATCTTACAGTTAAACTCTGCTTCAAGCTCATTCATGATTTTCATCGCTTCAAGAATCGCTAGAGGCTGACCTTTGGAAACTGTATCACCAGCTTTTACAAAAGCAGGTGAGTCTGGTGACGGAGCCGCATAGTACGTTCCCACCATTGGAGAAAGGATTTTTTCACCTTCAAGCTCAGCTTCTGCCGCAGGTGCTGCAGGTGCAGCTACCGGTGCAGCCGGTGCCGCAGCCGGTGCCGCAGCTACAGCCACAGGTGCCGGGGTAACAACTGTACCAGCTACAGCTTTTTCGAAGCTCATTTCAAATTCTTTGTCTTTAATTTCAAACTTAGAAAGACCGCTTTCGTCGAAATCTTTCATTAAAGCTTTTATCTGTTTAAAATCCATGATCTTATTTTCTCCTAGTTTACATTCCCGGTAAAAAGCGTTGAAAATCGCTATAATACCCGCAGAAAAATTGGTGTGGTATAATACCACAATAATTATAAATTATCTTAATAAAGTATTAGAAAAAGAGCTTTTTTTTGCCATTTTTGGTCAAAAAGAGCCAAAAAACGTCTAAAAATCTACAAAACAGGAATAAAAATGGGACTTAAAGCGGATAACTGGATTCGTACCAAAGCGGTAGAGGATGGCATGATCACTCCGTTTAGCGAAGATCAGGTCGGAAAAGGTGTCGTCAGTTTCGGACTCAGCTCCTACGGATATGATATCCGTGTCAGCAACGAGTTTAAGATCTTTACCAACCTCAATTCGACGGTTGTCGACCCCAAACACTTTGATGATGCCAATGTCGTTGACTTTGAAGGGGATGTCTGTATCGTCCCGCCCAACTCTTTTGCCTTGGCAAGAACCGTAGAGTATTTTAAGATACCGCGTAACGTATTAGCGATCTGTCTGGGTAAAAGTACCTATGCCCGCTGCGGTATCATCGTCAATGTCACACCGTTTGAACCGGAATTCGAAGGGCATATCACGATCGAGATCTCCAATACGACACCGCTTCCCGCCAAGATCTATGCCAACGAAGGTATCGCCCAGGTACTTTTCCTGGAAGGCGATGAAGATTGTGACGTCTCCTATAAAGATAAAAAAGGTAAATACCAAAGCCAGGAAGGAATTACCCTTCCCCGCATCCTAGCCTGATCTTCTCAGGCCACCGTTCCAAAACTTTTTTTGGCATCATAAACGTAGGCATAAATCTTTTCCAATTGTTCCGAAAACTTTTCCACAGGGACTTTGAGCTTGGATGAGATAATCTCCATCTTTTTATAATTACCCTCTTCCAAAATCTTGGCAATACGTAACACTTTTGCTAAATCGCCCACATCATCCAGCAAAGCATCCTGAACAACCTGCGAAAAAGATCCGCTTCTGATCACAACATGCAAATAGACCTTAAATATCGTATCGCTTACCGAAAGCAGACCGACCAAAAAGGCCTGGTCTTTATAACGGTCAAGCTTGAGCAACTCACAGATAAGTTCCATCGTATGGGCACGTGTCAATGAGACATCGATAAGGGCCTGGGGTATCCCGTCGCTTTGTGCCGAATAGAGCGAAAAGATTACCCAGGATGTCAATTTATCCCGTCCCAACAGCGAGACACACTTTTCGATACTCTCTACGGCCGTTGTCGTCTGAATATGTGCAGAGTTTATAAACTGCAGAAGCTGCAGCGATATGTCGGGCGAGAACTTGATCGCCTCGACAATCTTGGGCATCTCCACATCAGAGCGCAACAGACCCAAAATCTGCAGCAGTGTCAGTTTTGCCGAAGAGAGTTTATGCCCCTTGATCGGCTGTGCTTCTTTAAAATAGGAGCCCATAAAGAGATTAAAGCCCTCTGTCTTATATTTGAGATAATTGCTGAACGTCATCACATTGCGAACGGCACAATCGACGCCCCGGGAACGAAATGCCTTGACCGTATTGCTGTAAGAGTCACCTTTGCGCCCCTCAAACATCACCGCCTTGAAGTTGTTTAGGTACTCAAAGCCGCGCTGCTTGATCACATCACTGGCTACCGTATGATCGACGACAAACTCATAACCGTCACTTTTAAGCTGCTCGATTTTATCAAAGCAAAACTCGGTCATCGGTTTGCGGCTTACCAGTTCGAACGTCAGGTACTCTTTGGGCAAAAGAGTCAGATCCGCATCCTTAAGCGCCTGTGTATCGACACGGACCCACCCCTTATACCCCTCTAACGATTTTTTGATATCAAAACTGTGGATCAGCTGTGACAAAGATGCCACATAGTTTGTCGCCATCAGTTTATGTTTAAGGCTTTTACTTTGAAAACGGAGTGCATAGGCAATGGTCGACCTGTTATCATCCATAACGGGCTGGCGCCCCAGAAAAAGAAACTTCAAGACTCCCCACCCTTTTGGTTTATTTAGGAATATAATAGCATCTTTTTCATAAAAACCGACTGGTATGTGATGTTTTTTTCAGTTTTATAATGCTCCCTTGTAGAAGCGTTTGGTCTGTTTGTCGCGCATCATCTTGCGCTGTTTCTTCCATGAGGCCTCATCCATATGGTCCATATCATCTGCATTCTCTTGCGCCTGTTCTTTAAGCTGCGGTGCATTATAGGCCTTCGCTTTCTCCTCAAGCATCATGCTGTTATTTTTCAAAAGCTTTTTGGCCTCTTTGATACGTCCCTGGTCTCGCAGCTTCAATGCCTTTGCATTGGCGATAGTCGCAAGCTGTTCTGTCACGGCTATCATGACCCCGGGATTTTCCTCGGAGGAGTGTTTGAAGTGTGCTGTCGGTGTGGCTGTCAGCTTCGCAGCTGTATGTGTCTGCATATTGCTATAGGTAACGGTCACGTTGGCCACTTTTTTAGAGACATTGTTCCCGTGTGGCGCGATCTCAAGTTCCAGCAACATATAACGCTCATGCTTGCTATAGATCTGGTTAAAACCGCTTTGTACCCTGTTGCCATCTATCTTTGCGTCTAGATCCAAGACTCTGACCGGCTTGACACCCTCGGCACACTCTATCTCGATGGTAACATCACGGGCTACGATCGCACCGATGACCCCAAGCTCCTTGTTAAAAAACTTCCGTATATCTTCTGTCGTACGCAGGAACTTATGGTTGCCGTCACTTTTTGCCGCCAGCTGGGTCATAAGGTCCTCATTATAACCGTCACCCAACCCCAACGTCGTCACAGAAAATCCTTCACGGATCAGCTTCGCACCCAGGTCAGCCAATGCGGATGGGGTACTGGGTCCCTTGTTGGCGATGCCGTCTGACAGCAGTATGATGCGGCTGACACGTTTTTTATCGGCAAATTTTCGCAGCTCTTGCGCTCCCGCTGTAACACCGGCATAAAGTGCGGTACTTCCGCCGGGCCGGATCTGCCTGATCTTTTGGATGACACTCTGACGGTTATGCAGTTTTGTCGCAGCCAAAAGTACATTGATCCGGTCATCATAGGTGATAATAGAGACAATATCATCATCTTTAAGCCGGTTGACGAAGGCGATCGCTGCCTCTTTGGTCTTTTCGATCTTTTCGCCGCTCATCGATCCTGAACGGTCCAGGACCAGTGCTACGTTAAGCGGCGTCCTTTGAAAAGATGAGGGCATCTCAAACCCGGTCAGCTTGACGCGCAGATAGGCATGCTGCTTTTTATCTGATTCCATAACGGGATGGGAGAGTTCCACATCCATCTGTACCTCTTTGGCCCCTAATGACGCGGCCAGCAAAAAAAGAATACCCCATACTTTTTTTATCATCTCTGTTCCTTTGTTTGGCATAAGAGAGTCTAACCTAAAAGGGTAAACCCACCTTAAACATCTAAAGGGGGCAGCGGTAACTGCATAATGGTCGCCAGGGCATGGATCATCTCTATCTCTACAGCAGAAAGCTTCGCATCGCTATGCATGACCGTCACCGCACCCTCTAAAATCCGTTTTTTAATCGGTACCTTGGCTATTTCAATGTTGGCAACAGCTGCGTCAAAACGTTCTAGGGTGATCCGCTCTTTAGGCCAGTAGGCCAATGCCGTGGCTCCTACAGCTTTTTTTGCCGCTTCAAAAACAGCCTGCGCCTGGGATTCATCCGGGTACTGCATCTGGGCCAACATGG
>JBFEYF010000089.1:0-7859 GCA_041562295.1 Sulfurimonadaceae bacterium | reverse complement strand
GGTTTGTCACGTCCGCTGTTATTGATCTCGGCATTGGATAAAAAGAGGTAGCTTCCCAGGTCGATATGTTTGGCCAGGTTGGTGAACCCCTCTTCGTTGACCAAAGAGGCCCGTATTTTGGAGAGGGTTCCCTCATCATCTTTGGGGTACTTTTTAAAGAGGTACTCCCCTACGATCAGATCCAGTACGGCATCACCCAAAAACTCTAAACGCTCATTATTGTAGGACTGCTTGAAAGATTTGTGTGTCAGTGCTTCAATAAGTAGCTTATCGTCTTTGAAGGTATAGCCTAACTTATCCTGCAAGTTAGTTATATCAGACATAATGTTTATTTCTCCTTGTTTATGCTTGTTCCGCCAACGCATTTTTGCGCTGGGTTGCTTCGTCACGGGCGATCGTGTCGCACCGTTCGTTCTCTTCATGCCCGTCGTGGCCTCGAACCCAGGTAGCACGGATACGGTGCCCTTGGGCTGCGTCAATATAGGCTTTCCACAGATCCGGATTTTTGACCTTCGCAAAGTTGCGTTTGACCCAGCCTGCAAGCCACTCGTTGATCCCCTTGACTACATAGCTTGAGTCAGAGACGATCTCAACATCGCAGGGCTCTTTAAGGGCTTTAAGTCCCTCGATGACACCCCTGAGTTCCATGCGGTTGTTGGTCGTATGCTCTTCGCCGCCGCTTAGGATCTTTTCATGCTCTCCAAAGCGAAGGATCGTAGCATATCCGCCGGGTCCCGGGTTGCCCAGGGCCGATCCGTCACTAAAAAGAGTAATAGCTTTCAAGATGTTTCCTTTCCACGATACCTGTTTGTACTTCGAGCGTCAGCAAAGACATACAGTGGGGACACCGGTGGTTCATCAACGGCGTGATCTCACGGCACTCCTGGCACTGGTACTCAAACTGTAACGTGGCGATACTCTCGTTGTTCTGTTTGAGTGTATTGAGTACATTGACCTCAAAGATATCGCTCTGGGCCGAGGTATCACACACCCCTTTGGCATAAAAGAGGGCTTGGAGGCTATGGTTTTGTGTAATTATATCCAAATCCAAAGAACTCTCCGGAAGATTCCACAATATGTCAATAATCTCCTGGTAATGTTCAACCGGCAGATGCTGCCATGCCAGCTGAGGCTGTGTTCTAAAAAGATGCATAAAGACCGGACGCAGCATCCTGGGGTTTTCCCGGTAAAGCTTTAAAAGCGTTTCGCCCTGTTTGAGTGCAGAGACTCCTACCTCGCGAATCGTTCGGGTCACTTTGATGAAACTTGCGGCATTTTTGGTATCGTGCCCCATCTCTTTGAGTGCTTCCAGGGCATCCAGGGCATCGGAAAAGCGCTGAAGTCTTTCATAGATGATGATCAGGTACTCCAGGGCCCGGGGTTCTTGGGTACTGTAGCGCAGCAGCTCTACCAGGGTACTTTCGCTCCGTTTATAAAAGCCAGCCTTGTAGTAAGATTTTGCCAAAAGCAAAAGCGTATCCCGGCGCGAGACATTGCGTTTTTTCAGCATATCGATCGCAATTTCGATCGTCACTTCATACTGCCCCGACTTATAGTAGTTGCGTGCCAAAAGTTCCAGGGCATCGTTGGGAATCTCTTTGCTGTTTAAAAGCGCTTCGACCGCTTTGGGTTTGCTGCTTGAGTTAAAACTGTTGATAAATTCGATGATATGGCGGTTGCTGTAGCGGTAAACGTAGAGATTCCAAAGGTAGGTCAGCAATGCTACGACAAAAATGACCGAAACGAAGACGATGATTCCAAAGAGCGGATCTTTATACTCTAAAAACAGTCCCTGCACGTTCTTTCCTTACCTCAGTAGCTTATAGTATAGTCTTTTTTGTGTAAGAGCACCATTAAAGGTCTCAGATCTTATCACAAGAATATCACATTCTCAAGGAAATACGAGGTTCTCTCAGATATAATAGAGGGATACAGGATAGTTATAACCTAAGCTTAAGTTATGATAACTATAATTTTTGTTGATAAATTGCAATCTACATTTTAAACGACCTGTAATTCTTCAAAATTATCAAGGAAGTATATGATGTCTACTGAAAAACTTGACATTCCGACACCGTACCGCATCAAGCGCTACTACTTTTATCTACTGCTGACCATCTTTTCCGTAGGGATCCCCTGGGTTACGATCGACGGCAATCACTTTTTCCTACTCAGTTTTGACCATAAAGAGCTGCACCTGTTCTTTATCTCATTTTCTATGCAAGAGCTTTACCTGATGCCGTTTTTATTGATGATGCTGTTTATCGGTGTCTTCGGTATTACAGCATTTGGCGGACGTATGTTTTGCGGCTGGGGCTGTCCCCAGACCATCTTCCGTGTCGTCTATCGCGACTTTATCGAAACCAAACTGCTAAAACTGCGCAAACGCATCAAAAACAAGCAGCAAGAACCTGACTACTCCAAGCCGATCAACAAGCTGAAAAAAGCCGTTGCCCTCCTGCTTTGGACCGTTTTGGCCTTTCTAGCTGCGGCAGACTTTATGTGGTTCTTTATCCCGCCGGAAGATTTCTTCGCCTATATACAAAACCCTTCCGAACATATGTTTACCGTAGGGATGCTGGTTACCGTAGCGCTCTTTTTGATCTATGATGTCATCATCCTCAAAGAGAACTTCTGTGTCTATGTATGCCCCTATTCACGTATCCAGTCGGTACTTTATGATGACGACACGATCATGGCGATCTATGACGAGACACGCGGCGGCAAGATCTATAACGAGCACAAAGAGAAGATCGTCACCAAGCAAGATCAACTGGCGGAGTTTAATGAGTGTACGACCTGTGAAAGCTGTGTCACCGTATGTCCGACGCATATCGATATCCGCGAGGGGCTGCAATTAGAGTGTATCAACTGCCTGGAGTGTGTAGATGCCTGTACGACGGTTATGGGCAATCTTGGCAAGCCCTCACTGGTTGAGTGGTCTTCAATCCGCGAAACAGAGAAAAAAGCGGGTAAAACAGAGTACCTGAGACCGAAAATCCTCGGGTATATCGGGGTATTGGTACTGCTTACCATTCTTTTGGTGATCATGGGATCGAAAAAAGAGTATATGCAGCTCAATATCAATAAAGAGTCCCGCCTCTTTAAACTGGAAAAAGGGGTAGACGGTAAGAAGCATATCGATAATATCTATACCTTCCTTTTTGAAAATACCCAGGAAGCCAAACATAAGTACTACTTCGAAGTGGTCAAGCATGTCAAAGATGAGAACGGAAAAGAGCTCATCGTCAAAGATGAACACTTCAAGATCATCCGCCCGACGGAGCCGTTTAAGATCCGCGCGCACAAGACCTATAAGATCCCTGTCGTCATCCGTGCGACGGATCTGCGTACCAAAGATGACGGCTCAAGCCTCTCGCTTCCGATCACGATCCGCGCTTTTGCCGTGGATGCCAAAGAGGAGATCGTTATCGAGCGTAAGACGATCTTCGTCTACCCTTCCAAAGCAAAATACGAAGCTTTCAAAGATAACTAATGCTTGGCAGCGCTATCTTCAGCGCTGCTTTTTTCAGACAACTTTTTAATACAATTCTAAAGCGAGAAACCGTAGAGCTGGTTGTAAAGCTTCAGTGCGGAGCGGTCGGAGAGGCTGGCGATATAGTCGCTGATCACACGGTGTTCTCTTCCTGTTTGGGCCCATCCCTTCTCTTGGAGCGGCAGCAGGTTGATATCACTTGAAAAGGCTTTATAAAGACCTGCAATACACTGTTTGCCCGCATACATACGCTGTGTGATCTTGGGGTGCTGATAGAGTCTGGTAAAGAGGATCTTTTTGAGTTTCTTGATCTCGGTCTCCATCGTCTTTTCGAAACCGATAGGGATGGCCTCTTTGGCATCCAGCGGTAATCGTACGCCTTCAAGGTGCTTTTGGGCATAGTCGATGAGCGAGTAGACCATATGGTTGATGAAGTGGGAGCTGAAACGGTAGAGGTAGATCTCCTCATCTTCAGGCGTGACCCCTTCGGCTTTGACCATCTCAAGGACATCGCAAATAAGGCGGCTCTCTTTGAGGATCTCAAAATCGATAAGACCCGCATTGATACCGTCTTCGATATCGTGGCTCATGTAGGCGATCTCATCGGCACGGTCGACGATCATCGCCTCGATACCGGGATGTTTTTCCAGATCGAAACGCTTGGTTACTTCGTCGGGAAGAAAGTGCTTTTTATAGGGGTAGGAGTGTTTGAGGATTCCTTCCAGGGTCGCGAAGGTAAGGTTCAGCCCGTCAAACTGCTTGTAGCGCTTCTCCAGCTTGGTGACTACGCGAAACGATTGGAAGTTATGCTCAAAACCGTTGGCATGGCCGTCGTTTTTAAGCAGCTCATCCAGGGTATCGCCGCCTACATGCCCAAAAGGGGTATGGCCCAGATCATGGGCCAGTGCTATCGCTTCGGCCAGGGTATCTTCAAACCCCAGCTGTTTGGCAATGGCGCGCGCGATTTGGCTCACTTCAAGCGAATGGGTCAGGCGGGTACGGAAAAAGTCCCCCTCCTGGTTGAGAAAGACCTGGGTCTTGTATTCGAGTTTGCGAAAGCTTTTGGAGTGAAGGATACGGTCCCGGTCCCTGGCGAAGGGTTGGCGGAAGTCGTCGTTAAGGGGATGGAAGCGGCTAGCGGCTTGCATTGGCATCAAGCGGCCCCGTCTCATCCAGCCCTTCGATACGGTACCCTTTGCCTTCCAGGCACTCCTGGCACTCTTTATCGTTGGCCAGGGCTTTATCGATGGCCTGCAGATCATAGACGCGGCAGGAAGCCAGGTCATGTTTGATCTCATCCATATCATCCGTCGGACAGATCAGGCCGTTAAAGGTGAAGTTGGAGCCGCTGCATCCCGCCAACAGTAGCAGGGTTAAAAGTGCTGTGAGTCGTTTCATAAAGTTTCCTTCAATAATGTATCAGATAATACGTTCATAATCTTTAAAATCAAGTTTCCATACTTTCACACCGCAGTAGCGGTCCCCTTCGGGGCAGACGGGATGGATGCCCTGGGCTTTACGTATGGTGCAGGGGGGAAGGAACTTTTCGCTTCCTTTGAGACCCATGGCGTGTAGTTGGGAACACTGTTCGTAGACGATATCGAAAATCTCCTGCTGGGCGTTGTAGCACAGGCGCATCTGTGCCTTATGGTGAAAAGAGGTATAGTCGTTGCGCTCGATCACGTCGATCAGCTGGGAGTTGTACAGCGCGTAGATCGCTTCTCCGAAGCCCAGAAGTTCAGCCTGCTCTTTGAAAAAGGCGTACATACGCTGGTGGGCCTTCTCATAGATAGCCAACGCTTTGGCGTTGTTTTTGATAAGGGGCGGCGTGTAGTAACGCTCGCGGAAGTTGGGCTCAATAGCCGGCCGTACCGCGGGGCTTCTTCGGTGACGCTGGTTTTGGGCGTCAGCCGAGAAGGACATCTCCATATAGGTGGAGAAACCGCCCAGGATGCCGCTGTCAAACATCATCTGGGAACTTCGCAGTACGTCAGCGTAGTTCTCGTTATCCTCAAAGTCGACCTCTCCGACGACATCATAGACCTTGACATTGCTGTCGGCGTTAATTTTTCTCTTAAGTGCATCGACATCAAACTGGGGAAACTTGGAAGTGGAGGCTTTGGCATGCTCGATAAGCGGCTGCAGCGCTTCGTCCACCTCCAATAGCTTCTCCTCCAGGATGCGGGCAAACTCCATCGCTTCGTCACGGGCCTCGGGCATATAGGGCGCTACGGCGATATAGCGAAGCAGGGTCACGATATTGACCGTGTGGTAAAGGTAGGCGCTCATACCGACAGGCAGCAGGTAGCGGGCCATCTCCTGGGCCACCTTGGCCTCCTGACCTTTTTTGAACTTGGGAAGCGCATCACGGATATCATCATCCAGTGCAGCGATAAGCGCCTCATAATCCTTAAAGGCTTCGTTATAAAAAGCTTCCCAGGCATTTTTGTCCGCTTTGGGGGGATAGAAGAAGTTCTCGGACTTCATCTTGGCGTAGCGCTGGGATATCTGCTCGGAGTTGTAAAAAGAGTGGGCATGCAGCAGACGCCAGATCAGGTGGCGGCTCATGCCTGAGATCATCATCGTGATATGGGTGTGCTGCAGTGTCGTGTGGTGGCCGGCTTTAAAGATGGAAGCCAATAGCGGTTTTTTACGCGCCCACTCACTGCTCTTTTCGGGTGTGACCAGTCCGTTGGGAAAGTAGCAGGTCCGTGCCGCCGATACGGCGACATCCGAGGGGGTGGTGACATCCAAAAACGTGATTTCCATAGTGACCCGACTCCCTTTTACGCGTGACATCTAAGCAGCCCTGATGCTGCTTATTAATTGGAGTGATTATAGCATAAGAAGGGTCTCTTAGCTATCTTTTAAAGCTTTAGCGGGGGTAAAGTGCCCCGTGTGTGTAGGTTTTATCCTGTGGAACGCGTTTTGCTGATAAAAAGTCAATTTTATCAGGCTAAAGGAGTAGCCAATGGTGATCAAAAACAGTTTGGCAGCCTCTTCCTACGGTTACGGTATGGCTGCGCAGGCTTCAAATGATACTCAAAAGCATCCGGTCGCGACAAATACGCAACGGGAGACCTATGGAACCAATCTGCTTCCGAAACTGGATGAGCGAGCCTATGAAGCATTTGTCAATGCGACGGCAGGCTACTCTGATGCTGACCGGCGTTTGGCGGCACAGACTTTTGAGCGGGTTGCTGCCGTCAGTGCGGCCAACCAGTATGCGGTGAGCCATGATATCGAGCTTACAAGCGATTTGGCGCTGGTTTATGACTTTTTTAAACACTACAAGGATGTCGTCTCGACCGACCAGATCAAGAACCTTCTCAACACCCGTTTAGCGGATGTGGCAACCGTCGAAGGGGAGAAGTTTGAATCGGAGCAGTTCTTCGCTGATTATATGGCGCAGCTGGGCGGAAGCAGGACCCTCGATATCCGGGTTTGAAGCTTCTTTTGTTCCTAATCTCTGCTAAGTTAATCGTAAATTAATAAGGTTTCTTCATTTTCTTTGTGCTAATATAAAGAAAAAGTGAGAGCATAACATGCCTTTAAATGTCTATATCGCCAGGCAGCCGATTGTTACAGTTGAGCAAAAGACCTATGCCTATGAACTGCTTTTTAGAGGTCCCCAGGAGGACGGGTCGGTTCAGTCGGCATTTAATGACGGCATGATCGCTACAACCCGGGTGATTGTCAATGCTCTCAACCATATCGGCGTGACCAACCTGGTAGGGGAGCATTTCGCTTTTATCAACGTCAACGAAGAGCTGTTGCATGATGACTCGCTTTTTACCATTCCCAAAGATCGTTTTGTGATCGAGATTCTGGAAAATCTTATCGTTGATGATGCCGTGATCGAACGGGTCAAACAGCTTCGTGAAATGGGGTATCGCATAGCACTGGATGATGCCCATTGCGATAATGCGTTTTTAGATAACTTCAAACCGCTTTTCCCCCATATCGATATTCTGAAATTGGATGTCTCGCTTATTGACAAAGAGAAGCTCAAAGAGCATATCAATGTTTTTCGCTCCTATGATTTTGAGCTTTTGGCCGAAAAAGTAGAGAGCAAGGAGGATTTTAACTACTATAAGGCGCTGGGGTGCAGATATTTTCAGGGTTATTTCTTTGCCAAGCCCGATATCGTTCAGAAAAAGGCGTTGGACCCCGCCTATAAAGATATATTTAAACTGATCAACCTCTTGGACAAAGACGCCTCGGTCCAGGAAGTATCGATGGCCTTTGAGGCCAATCCTGATATCACGCTGCAGCTTCTGCGCTTTATGAACTCGGGCTATCTGGATCTGACGACTAAGATACGTTCGATCGCCCATGCGATTACACTGCTGGGGAAACGCCC
>JBFEYF010000088.1:0-7895 GCA_041562295.1 Sulfurimonadaceae bacterium | reverse complement strand
TTGGCGACAGCCCCGGTCGGTGTCGCTTTGGACTGTTGGCCGCCGGTATTGGAGTAAACTTGCGTATCCAGCACCAGGATATTGACATTCTTACCGCTTGCCAGGACATGGTCAACACCTCCGTACCCGATATCATATGCCCAGCCGTCCCCGCCGACAAGCCATACCGATTTCTTGACCAGGTAATCGGACAAAGAGACCAGTTCATGGCTGATGGGGTCATCATATTGTGCCAGTGCCGTTTTAAGTGCCTCTACCTGTTCACGCTGGGAAGTAATCGCTTTTTCGTCATGCTGATCCCTGCTTTTCAGATCCTGTACCAGCTGCGGATCCAAATTGGCAGCGGATTGTTCCAAAAGCTCCAAGGCACGGTGATGATGGCTGTCGATACTGAGCCGCATCCCCAGACCGAACTCGGCGTTATCCTCAAAAAGAGAGTTGGACCAGGCAGGTCCGCGTCCCGCTTTATCTTTTGTCCAGGGTGTCGTAGGTAGGTTCCCGCCGTAAATCGAGGAACAGCCTGTCGCATTGGCTACAACCATACGGTCCCCAAAAAGCTGTGTCGCAAGCTTGATATAGGGGGTCTCCCCGCACCCGGGACAGGCTCCCGAGAACTCAAACAGCGGCTCCAAAAACTGCGCCTCTTTAGGCTTGGTATGATCCAGCCGCTCGCGACTGATCGTATCGAGTCCCGTAAAGAAGTCCCAGTTGGCTTTCTCATCTTCCAAAAGCGGTTCCAGACGGTGCATATTGATCGCTTTGAAATTGGGATCCTCTTTACTGGTTGCAGGACACGCTTCGACACACAAAACACACCCCGTACAATCTTCTGCCGAGACCTGTATCGTAAACGCTTCGTTCTCCTCGAAAAGTTTTCCTTTGGCCTTGATATGTTTGAAGTGTTCCGGGGCATCAAAGAGGGCCGCTTCATCATAAACCTTTGAGCGGATCACCGCATGGGGACAGACGGTCACACAGCTGTTGCACTGGATACAAAGATCCGCTTCCCATACGGGAATCTCCAACGCGATATTACGCTTTTCATAGCGCGTCGTACCGCTGGGCCAGGTCCCGTCTTCCGGAATAGCACTCACCGGCAGCATATCCCCCTCACCCGCGATCAGCTTGGCAGTCACACTTTGGATAAAGTCCGTAGCGATTCCGTGAATCGGAGGAATCATCTCACGGTCACCCACAGGCTCTTGCGGGACATCGACTTCATGAAATGCCTCTAAGGTTGCATCCACAGCATTATGGTTCATCTGAACCACCTTCTCTCCCGAACCGGCATAACTTTTGGAGATAGAGGCTTTGATCTGTTCAATGGCCAGCTTCTTGTCGATAACGCCTGAGATCAGGAAAAACGCAGTCTGCATGATCGTATTGATCCGACGTCCCAATCCGATTTCGGTAGCGATCTCATAGGCATTGATAACAAAAAAGCGCAGTTTTTTGGAGATGATCTCCTCCTGGATACGCCGCGGCAGCCGTTGAAACGCTTCCTCTTTTGAAAAAGGGGTATTGAGCAAAAAGGTTGCCCCCTCCTCTGCTGCAGAGAGGATGTCAAACTTCTCCAAAAACACAGTCTGGTGACAGGCTATGAAATTGGCACGGGTGATCAGATAGGGGGATCGGATCGCCTTGGTGCCAAAGCGCAGATGCGATACTGTCATCGAACCCGACTTCTTGGAGTCATAGACGAAATAACCCTGGGCATCATTGTCGGTATGTTCTCCGATGATCTTTATGGAGTTTTTATTAGCACCGACGGTACCGTCAGAACCTAACCCGTAAAAGATCCCGTGAAAACTCTCCTTATCTTCAATCACGAAGCTCTCATCCCACTCCAGGCTGGTATGGGTAACATCATCATGGATACCGAGGGTAAAGTGGTTTTTGGGCTTTTCAGCTGAGAGGGTATCAAAGAGTGCTTTGACCATAGCCGGGGTAAACTCTTTTGAGGAGAGGCCGTAGCGGCCGCCGATAATCAGCGGCATCTTTTTAAAGGGGGCCGTTCCTGTAGCCAGACCCTCTTCCAATGCAGCGACCACATCCAGATAAAGCGGTTCGCCGATGGAACCGGGCTCCTTTGTCCGGTCTAGTACGCCGATCTTGGTCACGCTTTGGGGCAGTACGGCCATAAAATGAGCCAATGAAAAAGGACGGTACAGACGTACGGTCACCATACCGACCTTCTCTCCCTTCTGTTGCAAGTACTCGACACTCTCCTGTACCGTCTGGGCACCTGAACCCATAACGATGATCACCTTTTGCGCATCTGCCGCCCCTGTATATTCAAAGGGCTTATAACCTCTTCCCGTCAAAGACTCAAAAGTACTAAAGGCTTCATCAATAATAGCAGGTACGGCATCATAAAAGCTGTTGACACTTTCACGTCCCTGGAAGTAGACATCAGGGTTTTGCGAAGTTCCCCTTATAACCGGATGATCCGGGGAGAGAGCCCTTTGACGGTGGGCTTCGATCAGTTTCTCGTCAAGCATCTTTTTGATCGTCTCGTCACTGATCTCTGCGATTTTCTTGACCTCATGGGAGGTACGAAAACCGTCAAAGAAATGTAAAAAAGGGATCCGGCTTTTAAGAGTAGCTACCTGGGAGATCAGGGCAAAGTCGTGCGCTTCCTGTACCGATGCGGAAGCAAGCATCGCAAAGCCTGTCTGGCGTACACTCATAACATCCGTATGATCCCCGAATATCGAAAGCGCCTGGGCAGCTACGGATCGCGCGGCAACATGAAAGACCGTAGGGCTTAGTTCCCCGGCGATCTTGTACATGTTGGGCATCATTAAAAGCAACCCCTGGGATGCCGTAAACGTGGTAGTGAGGGCGCCGGTTTGAAGACTTCCGTGGACCGTACCGGCGGCACCCGCTTCACTTTGCATCTCAAAGACTTCAGGGACACTGCCCCAGATATTGGTCCGCCTTTGGGCGCTGTACATATCACTCCACTCACCCATCGGTGAGGCCGGTGTGATCGGGTAAATAGCGATAACTTCATTGGTTTTGTGGGCGATGCGGGCAACGGCTTCGTTCCCGTCAACTGTTATGTAGCGGTTCTCCATAGCTGACCCCTTAATAGGTGAAAGTCAACTATAATAACCATTACTTGTTTAAATATAACTAATGGAGATGTTTTTTAGCCTCTTTGGCATATTCTGAGTTAGGGTACTTCTTGAGAACCGTTTTAAAAAACTTTTGGGCCATCTGATCCTTCCCCGTCTTTTCCAGACTGATCGCCATATGCAAGAAGAGTTTGTTGTTATACCTTCCTTTTTTATAGCGGCGGTAACTCTCTTTATAGTAGCTTGCCGCTTTACCATACTTGTTTAGATGATAATAGGCTTCTCCGGCATAAAAGTGGGAACTCGCCGGACGGTAATTGTTCTTGATCGTCGTCTGAAAATGCTCCAGTGCGGTATGGTACTTCTTCTCTTTTAAAGCATCCAAGCCTTTTTGATAGATGGACCCTGAAGATGCTTTACTCTCTTTTTTCTTAGCGCCGTTCTCTTTTGTGGCTGGTGTGGATGATTTGTTCAGTTTTTTAAATTCTGCCGTGATCAGACTTCTCAGATCTACCAGTTCACCTTCCAGCGCTTTAAAGCTTTTTTGGGAAACATAGTTTTTCTCGATCTGCTCTACCTGATCTCCCAGACGTTTAAAGTTCTCTTCTATCTTGACATAATTGCTTTTTTGCAGCGCTACCAGGGCGTTAAGCTCCCCTTTTAACTGAGTGATATTATTTTCACTGGCATCGATGCGTTTTTTATGGGAGATGCTCTCTACCTCCAGATCATCCAATGCGACCAATATCTTTCGTAAAAGCATCTCCCTTTTTTTACTGGCACTGTTTTGCCCTTCCAAAAGAGAACGGATACCGTCAAGGTTTTCCTGCAGTGTCGTTACCTGACTCTCCAGAGAACTGTTTTCACGTTTAAGATTTTTGACACTTTTGATATTTTTTAAAAGAAGTTTTTCGTTTTCGGTAAGTCCGTAGGGGTTATCAAGGGTAAGATCTCCCGCCGAAAAAGCGGAAGGTTCAGCAAAAAGGAGGACACTGCTGACTGCCCATACAACGAGTAGGTTTCTCATTTAGTCGTTATGGAAGAACTTTAAAATCGGCACGGCGGTTTTTCTGCCAGCAATCTTTTGTCTTTTCTGTACATACAGGGTTTGCTTCGCCGTAGCTTACCAGTGTCACACGGCTTCCGTCTACACCCTGAGCTTCCAATGCTTTTTTAGCACTTGCTGCACGTTTAAGACCCAATGCATAGTTATACTCATCAGATCCCCACTCGTCACAGTTACCTTCGATCTTGATACGGTAATCTTTGTTTGTGTCATTGTTTAGCACTTCGCCGTTTTTCTCAACGATACCTCTCATATCGTTACGGATAAAGAACTTGTCATAATCAAAGTAGATAGATTCTACAGTATCTTCTGCTGTTTGAATCTTTGTCTCTTCTTTGTCTTGAGCACCGTCCAGAGTTGCAGTTTCGTTCGCATCCTGCGCACCCTCTACCGTATTCTCTTTTGTTGTTGTATCACTTGCATCTTTTTGGACTGTCTTGACTTTTTCAGACTCGGTCTCGTCAGCTACATCCGGAGTTTGGCCGCCACAGCCTGTCATAACTACCATAGCTGCAAAGAGTGAAGTAAGTAATAGAAACTTTTTCATAACTGAACCTTTGTATATATTAAGTTTGGTCATTGTAACAAATTTTTCTTTGTTTTACCAATCTAATGATTGAATTTTACCAACTTTTAGCGGGAAGAGAAAACTTTTGTTCTCTTTGAGTCGAATTATTCCAAGCGCACTCTGTCTTTTAAAGTGTTTGATAAAGATAATTGCCCCGCCGTCACTTGAAAACTTCGGAAACTGGTTAACTCCGGTTGCCGTCAGATGGCGAACATACTCCGTCTGTGTCGAGATCAGGTGAAGGTTAAACGCATTTTGCGTAAAGGCATTATTGGTCTCTCTTGACGTATAGACGACATAGTTTCTAAACGTCGAACAGGAGTTGTTGTTCTTGCCGTAATAGACAAGCTGTTCCACCCCTTTTTCACCGATCGTCTGTGCAAAGATATTGGGATGTCCCAGACGTTCAGAGACAAATGCGATACGCTTGCCGTCATCCAAAAACTGTCCGCCGACATCGATACCTTTATAATGCGTAATGCGTTCAGTATCTTCGCTTTTGACATCATACAAATAGACATCAGGCTGACCGTCGGGAGCCATCGTCAACAGAAGCTGTTTGTAATCTTTACTGACATCAGAACAGACAAGCATCCCTTCGGATGTCGTCACACGCGTATGCTCACCTGTTACGATATTATAACGGTAGAGTGTCGGCCGTTCTCCCACAAGCGTGTAGTAAAAAGAGAGCTGCTTCTCATCCGCCCACTTTGGAAAGATATTCAACCCCTTTCGAATAATGACTTTTTGATAATTTAGACTGTAATCCGAGATGACAATCTCACTGTTTCGCGGACTGATATAACGGGCGAATATGACACGTTTTCTTATCCAGTTAACCGGCGGCAGTTTGAAAAAGTCATTAATATCCGCCGCAATCTCATGGGCTAAAAAGACATAAAGGTCCTGTTTGGTAATACGGTAACTCTTTTCAAGAATCGAAGACTCTTTGTCGGTATCGATCAGTTTAAAATCACACAGCATCAGGCCGTCATTGTTTTGTCTCAGACGGTACCGTACGACATACTTCACTTTTTCGTTCATCCGGTTGACGTTGTCGGCAGGAAAGTCGTTCTTGCTGTAATGGTTTTTTACATCAAACTGCGACAGTACATGCAGGTCGCTGGTAAGGATCTTATGGAATTTTTTACTAATATATTTGGTAAAGTTAATCGATCCGTCTTCGACACTGATCGTAGGCAGATGTTTGGCTGCTTTGACGACATCGATCGTCGCATCGCCGGCCATCAGCCATGCAGCAGTAAAAATCCATAATAAAAACTTGGGCACGTTACTCTTCCTTTGATTTAAAATTGACTGTCAGATTTTCATAAGACCCGTTAGGCGGCGGAGGGAAACTCTGATCGAGCAGATACTCCAAATGTGACTTGACACTCTCATCAAATGCGACATCTCCCGATACCTGTTTTATGCGATAGGTCATCGTTCCGCTGGGACTGATCTTTATCCTTACGACTACCCTGCGGGCAATTTCGCTTTTATGATACCAGTTACGGTATAGAATCTGGTGTATTTTAGCATAATATTCGTTTTTTTCACCGCCGCCGTCCGGACTGCTTTTAACTTCAGTCTGAAATTTTCCGTACTCCAGATCCAGGTCTTTGATCTTTTGCTGTTTAGCCCGTGCCGTATCATGTTTGATCTCTTTACGGGTCTGGATCTTTTTCAAAAACTCGGGATCGACAACCGGCGTATCCTCTTTAACCTTTACATTTTTACTGTAGGTAATCTTCTCAGTCTCTACACTTTCAAAAAGTGAGTCCACGTCCTCTACAGGCGTGTCTTGAGTCTCATCTTTTGGAAGGGTAATATCTTGCTGTCTGCTTTGCTGCATCTGCTGGGCATCGATAATCGTTACCGCAACATAGGGGTCATCTTTAAAGCTGTAAAAAGTCGGAGAGGTTGAAAGCTCCATAAGCAGATAGATGCTTACAAAGATCAGTGCCGAAAAGGTTACGGAGAAGAGTGCTCCGTAAAGATTGTAGCTGTTTTGCTTATCCATCAGTCGCTAACGATACCTGTGTGAAGCCGGCGGCCTTAACGCTTTTTAGGATCCACATCACATCCTGATACTTCAGACGTTTATCACCGAGTATCATGATCGTCGTATCTCTTGGAAAGGATGCAGAAAAGAGTCTAAACGTATCCGGAAAACTCTTATACTCAAACTTATCTTTCTTTATAAAGATCTCCCGGTCGCTATTAATAACAATTTCGATCGGATGGTGCTTGGTGATCACCTTTTTTTTGGAGCCCTCGGGAAGGTTGATACGCTCTTCAAAAACGATCGTCGGTGCTATTACCATCATTATCGCCAACAGTACCA
Organism: Sulfurimonadaceae bacterium; assembly: GCA_041562295.1. Lineage (GTDB taxonomy): Bacteria > Campylobacterota > Campylobacteria > Campylobacterales > Sulfurimonadaceae > JBFEYF01. Next base: position 834 of record JBFEYF010000088.1, on the reverse strand, counting down.
GCATAATATCAACCAAAGGGGTGATATTAAGCTCAGGTTTCTCATCCCATGAGTGCAAGGGTTACCCTTTACTTTGGAGTGCTTCACCCTGCATACGGATCATCTCAACCGTAGTATAGGCTTTTCGTTTAAGAATCTGATGATAGGTATAGGCAAAAGTAGCGACAAAAATACCTACCGCCGTAGCGACTAAGGCATCACTGACACCTGCAGTAACAATACCTAAAGTCCCTGTCGAATTGACAGCAAGCTCGGAGAAGGTCCCCAAAAGCGAAACCACGGTTCCGAACAGGCCGATAAACGGTGATGTGGAAGAGACGATACTCAAAAAAGAGAGAAATCTTGTGGCATCTTTGGTTGCCGATATCTCAGCCAGTGTCAAAAGTTTATCAGATTGTTTGCGGTTGTGTAAGAAATTATAGAGATAGGAGAAGTGTGTGACATGCTCAGAGCCTAAGAGAAGTGTCTCCAGGGAGTCACTCTCTTTTTTAGCCCAGTCATTGAGAAATAAAAAACGATAAAAAAATATCCAGTTAATTGCAAAAAAATAGATAGCCAGTATCGCGATTGCGACCAGCGACACCGGGTGCATGCCAGAAATAAATTCTAACATTAGCCTATCACGTTTTTAGCTGCTTCTTCCATACGGGCATGAACCATAGCGTCAACCACTTTAGATTCAGATGCACCGCTAAGAAGATCTTTAGCGTCGCTAAGTGCTTTAGCAACTTCGCTTTCATCAGCACCTTTAATCGCTACAGCGCCCTGTACCAAAGCACAGACACGGTTTTCTGCAACGTTGACATAACCCCAGTTGATCACGATAGACTCTTT
>JBFEYF010000087.1:0-7974 GCA_041562295.1 Sulfurimonadaceae bacterium | reverse complement strand
TCCTCTTCAGGCATAGGGATCTCGGGTAGGTCATCAGTTGTGAGTGAATCAAAAGTGTCATCGCTTCCCAGGTCATGATTCTCTTCACTTGAAGCCTCAGAAAGGGCTTCTTCTGTCAGTGATGCGAACTCACCTCCGGCTACAACAAGTTCCTCTTCATCTTCGATACTCTCTTCATAAAGACTGGAGTCATCCAGTTCCGCACTGTCCAGATCCATAGCGGACAGTTCGTCTTCCATAGCGTCAGAGAGTGCATCCGCTTCTTGAACCAGCGCATCCAGATCATCGCTTTCGGCCATTTCATCATCCAGACCGCTCATCATCTCTTCACTGACATCATCAAGAGTGTCTAAAGCTGTATCGGAACGCTCCTCTTCATCTTCAAGATCCATCTCATTATGTGCAGTTTCGACAGCATCGACTGCATCCAGCAGGGCATCGAGTTCATCATCCTCCTTCGCTGGCTGTGCATCCAAAGAGATCTCATCCAGTTCCATCTCGGCTTCACTCAGTGCGCGGGTAAGATCTTCATCGACATCGGCTGAAAGTGTCTCTTCATCCAGGCTGAGATCACCCAAGTCGTCGCCCTCTAAGGCATCCATCTCTTCTGTTGTCTCTTCCATTTCATCAAGACCGGCAGCAATATCAAGATCACCCAGGTCATCGCCTTCTAAAGCATCCATCCCTTCTGTTGTCTCTTCCATCTCATCAAGACCGGCAGCAATATCAAGATCGCCCAGGTCGTCGCCCTCCAAGGCATCCATCCCTTCTGTAGTCTCTTCCATCTCATCCAGACCTGCTGTGATATCAAGATCGCCCAGGTCGTCACCCTCTAAGGTATCCATGCCCTGAAGCTCATCAGAACTATCACGCTCTTCATCCAACTCTGCGTCAAAGTCCAGATCTCCCAGCTCATCCAAGCTCTCTTTTGCTGTCTCTGTGCCCAGGTCGGCATCAAGGTCCAGATCTCCAAGATCATCACTTTCCAGAGCTTCCAGACTTTCACTGACACTCTCCAGATCACCCAGCGTAGTCTCAACAGAGCTCTCATCCATATCCAGGTCGGCATCCAGGTCAAGATCTCCCAGTTCATCGCCTTCTAAAAGGTCCATCCCTGTATCTTCACTCGCAGTGGAGTCAAGATCATCTTCATCAAGAAGCTCTTTGACCTCACTGATATCATTTTCATCCAGTACAGAGCTGCCGCTTGCAGATAAAGGTGTCTCATCCTCTAATGCGTCAAGCCCCTCAATCTCCTCCATGCCGTCAAACTCATCCAGTCCGTCGAGTTCGTTTTCCGTCTCAGCAGAAATGTCCAAGTCGCTTTCTTCTTCTGCAGGTGTCTCAAGTCCGTCAATGCTAAGCTCATCAAGATCTGCAGCTTCCTGCTCCAGCTCACTATCTAAAGAGAGCTCATTATCCAGGGAGAGTGCTTCGTCATCAGAGAGAGATTCCTCTTCGAGGCTTTCAGAAGGCGCTGTATTGATGTTAAGAAGGATTTCAACCAAGTCAGTCGGTAAAAAAGGTTTTTCTAACAGGAGTACAAAATCTGCAGGTTTCTCTTTGCCGCGTTCTGCAATTAAAACAGATTTTGCGATAGTAGCCGTAGATGTGATCTTCTCGAAGTTTTCCGGCGTATAAAACTCGTCATCAAGCAATAACAGGTCAAACTCTTGAGCCGGAACACTCCCGACTTTATCAATAACCTGCAGCTCGTCTCCGGTCTTCTGGGCACTGAGTGTGACCAGTTTACCAACGACCGGGCTGCTATTGATTAACAAAATACGCATCTACCGACTCCTGTTGTATAATCCAAGTATGAAATTATTGTATCAAAAAAAGCGGTATATAATCATTAATTTTCGAAAGTTCCCATGAAAGCTACGTTTTTGCACCTTATTTTGACCATAATGCTTTATGCGAAGGCTCCGTTAGGCCTCTATCATCTTCCCCAAGATCTTCGTATCATGCAGTCTCACCTTTTGAGCCGTCTGCAAAGCTCTCAAGAGCCTGTAACAGTGGTCACTGACGTCCTAGCATGGTCCAAACTGCGCAAAAATCTTATGAAGAGGGATGGCGTGACAAAGCTTTATATCAGGAAAAAAATCCTTTTTACCTATGATGAAAAAAAGGCGGCACTTTCAAAGCATATTCGGATGAACGTAACGGATTCAAAGCTTCCGACGCTTATTAAGGTCGGCACCGAGTTATGGATCTTCTCTTTGCCACTGGAGTGGGATCTGTTGGAGAAGAGAGAGTCAGAGGTTAGCATCGTTTTATCGGATCCGACGATAAACAGAAGGCTAAAAAAGGCTGTCCTGAGAGCCGAACCCTATTTAAAATAGATCTTTGAGGGTATTGAAGACTTTGAGAAACTCCTCCTGGAAAAGAATCATCATCGATGTCAGCACCGCCATCAGTACGGTAAACGCAACGGCGATTTTGATCGGGAAACCGATGACCAGAAGGTTGAATTGGGGCATGGTCTTCATCAGCATACCGAAGATGATATCAACCAAAAGAGAGAGTGCCAGAATAGGAAAAGAGATGCTAAACCCGATGATAAAGAGTGTCGCAAATTCCGCAACGATAAACTCCATGACGGATGCCGTAGGATAAAAAGTGCCCAGCCCGACGGATGTCAGGGAGTAGTGCATAAACTCTATCATCCAGTGGTGAACATCGAGTGCCAAGAGTATCATCAGTGCGATCAGTGAAAGAAAAGAGCTCATCAGCGGTGTTGCCGTCTGGGTCTGGGGATCCATGACACTGGCCATGGTAAAGCCCATGATAAAGGAGATCTGTTCACCGGCATAGGCAACGGCGGCTATGATGACCTGGAGTATCAGGCCTACCAACATTCCCATAAATAGCTCACTGAGGATCATCAGAGTTAAAACCAGGAAGTTTTCAGGCAGCGCAATAGGCGGGATTTGCGAGTAAAACATGATCGTAAAGTAAAATGCCAACAAAGCCTTGACCCGGGCCGGAATAGAGAGGTGGCTGAAGATCGGTAAAAAGACAAAAAGTGCCGAAAAACGGATATAAAGCAGTAAAAAATTGACGACATACTCTTGTGTTAATAAAGAGATAAAGTCCATGGTCTACTCGATGAGTTGAAGGTGCTGGTCGATCAGTTCGTATTGTCGGTTACAGCGCTTGGCAAGGCGTCTGTCATGGGTTACCATCACCAGTGCCGCACCGTTTTGATGGATATATTCATCCAGTATCTCCATCACTTCAAAAGCTGTCTGCTCATCCAGATTGCCTGTGGGTTCATCTGCAAAGATAATACGCGGTTTTTTGGTCAGTACCCGGGCAATCGAGATACGCTGCTGCTGACCTCCTGAAAGGTCGGTGACCCGTTTATCCATCAGGTCGGCGACACCCAGACGCTCCAAGAGCTTGGTATCGACTTCGGTCTTAGACAGCAGGGCCGCTACCTCCAGGTTCTCTTTGGCTAAAAAACCTTTAAAAAGGTAGTGCTGTTGGAAGATGATACCGATACTCTCTCGTCTTAACTGTAACAATCTTTTTTGCGAAAGGGCATAGATATCTTCTCCGAAGAGTTTCACGGTACCGTCATTAGGTTTTAAAAGTGTTGAGAGGGCATGCATAAGTGTCGATTTTCCGCTGCCGCTGACGCCGACGATGGCCATAGACTCTTTGGGCTTTAAAGCGAAGTTTACATCATGAAAAAGGGGATAGTCAAATGCGTGGGCGAGATTTTCTACTTCTAACATTTATCAAACCTCTGCGTAGTTTTGGACGTATTTGGAGCAAAGCCCCAAATCCTGCGCTACGTTCGAGTTCTCTTCAGCAGAGAGCTCTCGGCGTAAACGCCTTTTTAAAGTTATGAGGGTATAACTGAAAAGTTTTAGTTATGCCATCTGTGCAGCAACTTCTGCAGCGAAGTCGTCTACTTTCTTCTCGATACCTTCACCGACTTCGTATTTAACGAACTCAACGATTTCAGCAGTACCGCCTGCCGCTTTAGCCTCTTTTTCAAGTGCTTGGGCAACAGTTAGAGAGTCATCCATAACATAAGTCTGGTCTAGAAGCGCCTGCTCTTTGTCCAAAGTCGTGTTGTCAGCGATGAAACGCTCCAGTTTACCAGGAACGATCTTATCCCAGATCTTCTCTGGTTTACCTTCAGCTTTAAGCTCTTCTTTGATCTCATTTTCCGCTTTTGCGATAACATCATCAGTAAGCTGCATCATAGAGATGTACTGAGGTACGTTTTTCAGAGGTTTACCAAGGCGTGAAAGCTCTTCGTTCTCTTTTTTGATCGCTTCGATACGACCTTTTGTCTCTTCTTCTACAAATGTCGCATCAAAATCTTTGTAGCTAAGTGTCGAAGGCTTCATCGCAGCTGCGTGCATTGCGATGTTTTTAAGTGTCGGAGCGATCTTCTCAGCAGTTTTTGCAGAGTCACACTGGGCAGCGATAAGTACACCGACACGGCCGTTAGAGTGAACGTACCCGTTAACGGCACCGTTTTCGCCAGCATCAAGAGTGATGAAACGGCGAACTTCGATCTTTTCACCGATACGTGCAACTTCCTGAGTAAAGTACTCAGAGAATTTACCCGTTTCATAAGCAGACTCTTGCAGCTCTTCCATAGTAGATACATTAGATGTGAAAATATGAGCAGCTGTGTTACCTACAAGTGCAAGGAAACCGTCATTTTTTGCAACGAAGTCAGTCTCAGAGTTAACCTCTACCAGTGTAGCTGATGCAAAAGTATCAGATACTTTAAGTCCGAGGATACCTTCTGCCGCAACACGGTCAGCTTTTTTAGCAGTTTGAGCGATACCACGCTCACGTAGCCACTCTTTAGCTTGATCCATATCTCCGTTAGATTCAGTCAAAGCTTTTTTACAATCCATCATCGGAGCGTCCGTAGCAGTACGAAGCTCCTTTACCATTGCTGCTGTGATTTCTGCCATGATTACGCTTCCTCTTCAGTAGATTCTGCAGCAGCCTCTTCTTTAGCTTCTGCAACAACTTCAGCTACTTCTTCTTCAGATGCAGCTTCAACTTCTTCTTCAGCATTTTCGTTCATTGCACGACCTTCGTTAACCGCTTCTGCCATCTCTTTACAGAAAAGCTGGATAGAACGGATCGCATCATCGTTACCCGGGATTGGGAAGTCGATGTAGTCAGGGTCACAGTTTGTATCTAGTGGAGCTACAACAGGGATACCAAGTTTGTTAGCTTCTTTAACCGCGATGTGCTCTTTAACAGCATCAACAACGAACATCATGTCAGGGATCTTCTTCATGTTACGGATACCGCCTAGGTATGCGATAAGTTTCTCTTTTTTACGAGAAAGCATAAGTGCTTCTTTCTTAGTAAGAAGTTCCATCTGACCGTTTGCTTCCATCTCTTCGATGATCTCAAGCTTACGGATAGATTTTTGGATTGTAGGGAAGTTTGTAAGCATACCACCTAGCCAACGGTTGTCAACGTAAGGACAGTTAGCAGAGATTGCCGCTTCGCGGATCGCTGTACGAGCCTGTTTTTTTGTACCAACGAAAAGTACAGTTTTACCTTCTGCAGCTGCATCACGAACTACAGTATATGTATAACGGAAAAAACGTAGTGTTTTTTGTAGATCGATAATATAGATATTTTTACGAACACCGAAGATGAATTTTTTCATTTTTGGGTTCCAACGACGTGTCTGGTGACCGAAGTGTACACCACACTCTAGTAGATCTTTCATAGTTACCATAATTATTCTCCTTATGCGATATGCATTTTATGGTTTGTGCCTCAGTATCTTTCATAGCATTTGCTACAACCACTTTAGGATAGATACTTGTGTATTTCTCTTGTCTTTGACAGGAGATTTTTGAAAGCTCGGAATTTTACACTAAAGATGCTTTTGTATTTCTTATGTTTTGGATTACTTTAGCTATGCTTTTTTTGGCCGATGGTAACTTCGAAGGGATCATAGGTGTGCTGTATAAGTAGGTGTTATGCGCTATCTTAACGAATATTTTATATTCGATTGGCTAACATACACGCTATTTACGCATATAGACGTGATTAAGGAAAACAAGAAAAGGGATGGATAGATGCGTTATTTGCTAACTACAGTGATGCTTTTGGCAGGTGCCAGCTCACTTTCGGCCGGTGCGTTTTTAGACCGCTTTAATGCGTTGGAACGTGACGTTACCTCTTTGCAAAACAGTTTGGATGAAGTGAAGCAGAAAATCGGTGCTGGAAGTTCTGGCAAGAGTTCTAAAGGTCTTAGCTCAAAAGAGCTCAAAGATTTGAAAGAGGCGATTGAACTGATCAAGGCGGAGCAGGAAGTGCTCCATTTAAAGCTTAAAAAGATGGCTTCGACACCGGCTGGCAAAGCTTCAGGAAAGGCTTCAGCTTCTGTACAGGCGGGTGACATAGATATTGATCCGGAAGAGATCCAAGAACAGTTTGACGAGATCAGCCGTAATATCAGCGATATCAAAAAGTTTACCAACGACAACCATCTGAAGCTTGGAGTAGATTTTAGAACCTCCTATGACGGTATGCGTTATGTCATGGCTGACGGCAGCAGACACTATAACGACGGACTCTTGACCAACCGTCTCTGGATCGATATGAAATATATGGCGACGCCTAACATCAGTTTTACGGGGCAGCTTGCTTATAACAAACAGTACGGTACCCGTCGCGGAACAGGAAGTTTCGAGGCTTTTGATGATTTTGACTGGATCGTCAACGAAAACTATGCCGACGATACGGTACGTGTTAAGAAAGCTTACTATTTTTACCGCAACGATACCTTTTTGGATGCAAAAATTCCCTGGACGTTCAGTCTGGGACGCCGTCCTTCGACCAACGGTCACCTGATCAATCTTCGTGATGATGATCCTGCCTCTTCTCCTTTGGGACACTCGATCAATGTCGAATTTGACGGGGGGAGTTCCAAGTTTGATATCTCCCAGTTAACCGGTATCAGCGGTATGTATCTGAAGCTCTGTTTTGGCCGGGGTCTGACCAATGCCCAGGAGAAGTTCAGTTCAACGCCATACGCTACAAACAGTGCGGATCTGAACAGTATCGATCTGGCAGGTTTGATCTTTTCAATCTATAATAATGGTCAATACTCTTTGACGACACAGACCTATAAAGCGTGGAACCTGATCGACCTCAATGCTACCTATCAGGATTTTGAAACCGTGGGCAACCTCTCCAGTTTTACCGTCAACTTCTTGGCTGAAGGTATCGGTGAAAACTGGGGAGCATTCTTTGATGACACGACATTCTTTTTCAGTTATGCCGAATCTTACACTCAGCCGGAAGAGACGTCGATGTTCGGATCATGGGATCGACAAAAAGGGTACTCCTTCTGGACCGGCTTTCAGTTCCCTTCGATGTCTGACCGCGGTAAGATAGGTATTGAGTATAATGAGGGAAGTAAATATTGGCGCTCGATTACCTATGCCGAAGATACGGCAATAGGTTCAAAAGTGGCGGCACGCGGTAAGGCTTATGAGATCTACTGGACGGAACCTTTTGCGGATAACTCTATGAGCTGGCAACTGCGCTATACCTATATAGATTATCACTATACAGGAAGTAACGGATTTTTTGGCAGTGTGACCGGAACTCCATATACGATGGCAGAAGCCATTGGCGGCGGCATGGGTGCACAAGTCGTCGATTCGGCAGAGGATCTGCGTCTTTATCTGCGCTACCGCTACTAAAAGTTGAGGGGCAGGCTTAGGCCTGTAGCTCCTGCAGCTTCTTTTTGACTTCATCTACGTGCACAATTTCATACGGTTCCCCGTTTTTCTTACGTTTTTGACGCACTTTGACATTTTCCCATCCGGCTGCAATTTCACCTTGAGGGTTGATGAGGTAGGTAGATCGGACGATACCCATATATTCGCGTCCGTAATTTTTCTTCATCTGCCAAACGCCGTAAGCCTGCATCATCTCCGTCGTACTGTCACTTAAAAG
>JBFEYF010000086.1:0-7997 GCA_041562295.1 Sulfurimonadaceae bacterium | reverse complement strand
CGATAAACCTAAAGCGACATTACCACTTGTACCTTGAATAATCTTAGCGCCTAAACCGACTGAAAGTTTATCATTCCAGTCATATGAAACGCCAAGAATAGCACCACCAAGAACATAACCGCTGACGTTTAATAATCCTGCACTACTACCGACAGCATGTGTTTGCATATTAAGCTGTGAGCCGGCTAATATACCGATACTCCATGCAATTGAATTGCCACGGTAAGCGATAGATGTGTAGTCTTGAAGTGTTAAATGGTTATTCGATCCCTGGTATTTTTCTAATACATCAAAGGTTTCTTGGTCCGTATTAGCAGCATCCATATCGTCTAACATATCCAATGTATTCTCACTGAATGCCCCATTTAAATTGATAAGTTCAATTTCAAGACCTTCACTTTTTTTCATAGTAGAAAGACCGGCAGGGTTATAAAAGAGTGAACTTGACTCGCCACCAACGGCTACATTGGCACCACCCATACCCATAACACGAGGATCTTTGTATAAAGAAGGATACTCATATGTCAGTGCCGAAGCAGCAGTTACAGTCAATAACCCTGTTGTAAATAATTTATTCATAATTTTCATAACTCACTCCTTCTTATAGACCAAGCAAAAAGTTTGCTAGTTCAGCCTCAGTAATATTATTGTTACCACCGATACCTTCAATAGAATCAATTAGTTCACCTTGAATATCAGCAGAAGTACCAGTATCATCTGCAGGCAAGAATGCACTCAAACTATCAAATGCCGTTGGATTATTAATAATCGATAATAATCCTGATGTTACAGTCGTTGTAGTACCGTTAACTACAACAGGACAAGGAAAACAGTTACTGCCGTCTGCTTCAGTACATGTACCTGTATATCCATCTTTTGCGCATACACCATCTGTAGTTACTACAGAAGTTCCTGATATCAATTTATATGCATCGTTTGTATTAAGCGTATAATATCTACAGTCATAGGCTTGCCCATCAATCGTAGGAGCTGCAACAGTACAGTCAACTGCAGTAGGATCAGCAGCACAACCAGCCAAAGCATTTTGTGCATCTTGAATAGCACAAGCTGTTATTTCGATTTGGTCTGCAGTTCCATCACCATCTGTATCATCTGCAGCAGAAAGTGATGTAGCATTAATTAAAGTCAAATTTTCGGCACCCACAATAGCACCCAAGCTTCCTACAGTTTCAGTTAATGTACTTAAACCACTGTATAAACAGGCTTCAGCAGCTGTTGAAACTTCTGAACCTGAACAACTTGGATCAATATAGGCATATACTTCTTTTGCTCTCGCCAAATTTGCCAAGCCTTCGGCATCAGCAGCTTCAGCGAATGAAACCATAAAACTTGACATAGCATCAGTTCCACTGCTATCCATGACAGCACCAAGAAGATTACTCATAGTTAATCCCGCCTTGCCCATATATGCTGCAGCCAGATTTAACCATGCTTCATCTTGTGTAAATTGACCGCCACAAGTACCGTTGTTATCTAAAACAGCTATGACACTGTCAAAGTTACCCTGATCTAGATTTTGCTGTACACCATACGCACATGCATCCGATGTGGAATCATCACCACAACCCGATAAGAGAACGCTTGAAGCCAGTACTACACTTGTAGTTACCGAATATAACCATTTCATAGTTACTCCTTTTTGTAATGTATTATTATCTCATACTATTATTAAGCGAATATTACAAACGAAAGGTAAACGAGTTTTGTTTTGTGATTTTTGGAAAAGTTACGGTTTTTTGGGGTTTGTAAGGGGTGAAGAAGCTAGGGCTTCTTCATGCAAAAACGTTATTCAATCTCAGCGTCGATAACGTCATCATCCGCTTTTTTAGCAGACTGGGCAGTACCTTCACCGCCCTCTTGCTGTTTGTACATCTGTTCAGCAAGTTTGTGGCTTACTTCAGTCAGTGCTTTGATCTTCTCTTCGATCTGCTCTTTTGTTGCAGATTCGTCTTTGATCGTCTCTTTAAGTTCAGTCAGTGCTTTTTCGATCGCCTCTTTTTCCGATGCATCGATGTTCTCACCCGCTTCAGAAAGTGTCTTTTCTGTCTGAGCAGCCAATGCATCCGCCTGGTTTCGTAGATCTACGATCTCTTTACGTTTAGCATCTTCAGCTTTATGCGCTTCGGCATCCTGAACCATCTTTTCGATCTCTTCATCGCTAAGACCTGAAGAGCCTGTTACTTTGATCTCCTGCTGTTTACCGGTAGCCTTATCTTCTGCAGAAACAGTAAGAACACCGTTGGCATCGATATCAAATGTAACTTCGATTTGAGGTACTCCGCGCGGTGCCAATGGGATACCGGAAAGTTCGAACATACCAAGTGATTTGTTATCTCTTGCGAACTCACGCTCACCCTGGCATACAGAGATAGATACCGCAGGCTGGTTATCTTCAGCAGTTGAGAAAACCTGAGATTTTTTTACCGGGATCGTCGTACCTTTTTCGATGATCTTCGTTGCAACACCACCCAGTGTCTCGATACCTAGGCTTAGCGGCGTAACATCAAGAAGAAGGACATCTTTAACATCACCACGAAGAACTCCACCCTGGATAGCAGCACCCGCAGCAACAACCTCATCCGGGTTTACACCTTTATTAAGTGTCTTACCGCCGAACATCGCAGATACGATCTCCTGTGCTTTAGGAACACGCGTCGATCCACCGACCATGATGATCTCATTGATCTCGCCTTTGTCAAGATCCGCTTCATTAAGTGCTGTGTTGATATGCGCTTTAGTCTCTTCCAAAAGATCCGCGATCATATTTTCAAATTTAGCACGTGTCAATTTGATAACAAGGTGTTTAGGACCCGATGCGTCTGCAGTAATAAACGGAAGGTTAATCTCTGTCTCCTGTCCGGAACTAAGCTCTTTTTTCGCATTTTCTGCAGCATCTTTAAGACGCTGAAGCGCCATCTTGTCAGCTTTTAGATCGATTCCGTGCTCAGACTTAAACTCTGCCGCAAGATAATCTACGATCTTGTTATCGAAGTCATCACCACCAAGGAACGCATTACCGTCCGTAGAAAGAACTTCAAACGTTCCGTCACCGATCTCAAGGATCGTAACGTCAAAAGTACCACCACCAAGGTCATATACAAGTACTTTTTCTTCATCTTTTTTATCCAGACCGTATGCTAATGCTGAAGCTGTCGGCTCATTGATAATACGAAGTACGTTAAGACCCGCGATCGTACCCGCTTCCTGAGTCGCTTTACGCTGTGCATCATTGAAATAGGCTGGAACCGTAATAACGGCATCAGTAACTTCGCTACCGACATAAGACTCTGCATCCTCTTTAAGCTTAGCAAGGATCTTTGCAGAAATTTCCTGTGGCGTATAGACAGTACCTGCCACATCTACAGCAGCCATACCCTTTTTGTCTACGATGTTATACGTAACTTTGTCATGAGCCTCTTTGGCTTTCTCTTCGTTCATCATAAGACCCATAATACGCTTAATAGAGTACAGTGTCTTTTCAGGGTTTGTAATAGCCTGACGTTTTGCAGGATCACCGATAAGGACTTCACCTTTATCTGTAAATGCGACAACTGAAGGTGTCGTGTTTTTACCCTCTTTATTTGGGATGATTTTCGCTTCCCCGTTTTCATAAACAGCAACACAGCTGTTTGTTGTTCCTAAGTCGATTCCGATTACTTTACTCATTGTATCTCCTTTTCTATTTCGTTTTATAATTGTTTAGTTAGTTTGCGACACTGACCATCGCTGCACGCAGTGTGCGTTCTTTATACTTGTAACCTTTTTGCATCACCTGGGCGATATGTCCGCTATCGACCTCATCTGAGTCAACACGCATCACTGCTTCGTGGATATTGGGGTCAAGCTCACCGTATTCAACCTCTTTGACACCATGTTTTTCCAATGTCGAAAGAAACTGTTTTTGTGTCAATTCGACACCCTCTTTAAGTTTTTCCAAAAGTTCTGCAGGATCTGCATCACCTTCGGCTGCATCGATAGCCATGCCTAACGCATCCAGAACAGGTAAAAGGTCTTTAGCAAATTTTTCAGAAGCGTACTCGATTGCGGAGCTCTTCTCTCGTTCCATACGTTTTTTGATATTCTCAAACTCCGCATGGGTACGCAAGAACTTATCTTCACACTCTTTAAGCTTCTCTTGTAAAATCTCTTCTTCGCTTTTCTCTTCTACTACTGATTCAGCTTCAGCATGCTCTTCATTCTCAACACTCTCTTGTGCCGATTCAGCCTCTACAGCTTCGCTGTTTTCCGTATCTTGTGCCGTTTTTTCTTCTGACAAAGCTACTCCTTTTTTCAAATTCCGAAATTATTATACTCCATTGAGTGAACTGTTGTCAAGTATTTCTTTAGTTTTTTAATTCAATTAAGTTTAGTCTTTTTGACTAAAGGTATGGGTCTAAAAAAAGCCCGGAGCTTCGAACTACGCAAATTTCCGGGCTTATTTGTGATTTAAGGCTTATGCATCCCGTATAGAGACGGTATAGCCGTTCAAACCTGAGACCAGATGAAAGGTATGCTTTTTGCAAAAGTTCTTTTGCATATAAGCTAAAAGCGACTCTGCCTCTTTTTGGGCTGCCTCTTTTGACGAAAAGCTCTGGGACTCAGGCAGGCCGTTGCGAAAAAAACAGCGGCATGGGTTTTCTACAGTGACTGTATACATAGCAGTTTCTCCTTCTTAAAAATCAAAGATATCATCCAGACCCGCATCATCAGCTTCTTCATGATCGTTAATCCCTAGGAAGCTCGATATCATTTGGGCATTCGAGATAATAGAGTCATCCAGAAAATCGACGGACGGAGCCCCCGCAATAAAGAGTGATTTAAACCACTTGCTCAGATCGCCGCCAAATGCGATGGCCAACGGGGAGAGCTCTGCAGATTTTTGAATGAACTCATCTTTTTTGTTTTTGATATCACCTGCCAGAACCTGCATGGCCATGCCCAGATCATAAAGCTCTGAATAGCCGCTCATCACCTTGGCGATTTGCACCAGAGAGTGAATCAGTTCATCTACCTCCTCGGCCGAGATATCACTGGCACTTAAAAGCAGCAGTAGACTGTTGAGTTTAGAGATATACTCCTCCAGGTCTTCATAATCATAAGGGTCAAGAAAGTTATAAACTTCTGTAATCTGCTTAGCCGCATCAAGCAGGCTCTTACTCTCTTTGGGTTTTTCTACGCTCTCCTCTTTCTCATCATCGGTGCTTTTGGGAGCCGTTTCGATAAAGTTGACCACTTTCTCTTTTTTCAAATAGGCGGTGATCATGTTATCTTTTAACTTATAGTTTTCAAGAAAATCGTTTTTATCCGCCTTTTCCATAATAGAATCGGGATCTAAAGAGGAAGGCGCGACCAGGGTAATATGGATCTCTTTGGCGTTTCGCTCTTCATAGATATCGACACTCTTCCCCTCTACGACATATTCCATTCCCAGGTCATAGATAAAACGCACCATATCGCTGATACCGTCATAGGGTGTATCATTGAGCAGATAGTACTCCCAAAACTGTGAAAGCATATCCTCATCTTCGCCGTAAAAGCGTGTATGATAACTTCTTACCTCACTGCCGTAGAGGGTATAGGCTTTTCTGGTGACACTCTTCTTGTGGGAACGGCTCTGTATCAGATGCAGATAACTGTTCAAACGGGCACTGAATATATCCGCATTGACCGGTTTGGATATATAATCCTCCGCACCGTTATTGAGTATCACTTTTTTCCGTTCATTGTCATCTACGGCAGAAACGGCAATGATCATAGTCTTTTTATTATGTCTACGTATTCTGGCCGTGGCAGCGATCCCGTCCATATTCGGCATCATAATATCCATAAAGATCAGATCATAAACGGCACCGCTACTCTTTTCTATCGCCTGCAGACCGTCTTGTGCCTCATCGATCTCAAAAGTACAACCGCTATTTTTTTGAGCATAATCCTCCAACAGCAGTTTAAGCATCATCCTGTTATTACTGTTATCGTCAACTACTAATATTTTCACGTTCTTATCTCTTCACTGATGACTTTCTTCCAAATTAGGAGCATTATCCCATTGTAGCATACTTTATCACCCAGAGATTAAGGATTTGGCGACGACCTAGGAAATTCGGTTCAAAAGCTCTTGGGCAAAGGCTTCATAATCCGATATACCCTTGCTCTCTCTGCGGTTTTTGGGATCACGGTTTGCATGTTCAAACTGTTGGGCCAAAGCGATGTAGTTACCGATGGGAGGAAACAGCTTATCGGAGCCGAAAGAGACTTCAAGCTTTTTGACACTCTCTTTGTGTTCGTTGATATGGGGATTAAACATCACAGGCAGGATGCCTACATCAGCCATCTTTTTTCCTACCTGGGTCGAGATCTGATAGATAGCCCGTATCATCTGACCGACGCCAACAACGCCAAGGTGGTGGGGAACGACCGGAATAACTACGGCATCAGCTACTTCTAAAGAGTTTTTCAACAGTGCATCAAATGTCGGTGGTGTATCTATAATGACATAATCAAAAAACTCCGCGACTTTCTCACGCTTAAAACAGTTTTTTAAAACACCCCGAAGGTCCGAATACTCATAAACATCAAAACTTTCCGATGCCGGGGAAAGCGTCAGGTGATCGATATAGGTAGGGATAAAGGTATGGCTTAATGAGCCCCCTGTAAATATCGAGTGGACACCGCCTTCACTGACCGGTTCACATCCGACACCGATGGAGGCATGTCCCTGGGTATCAAAGTCGATCAATAGTACCGACTTCGTTCTGGCTAAGATCTTCGCCAGGTTGACGGCTGTCGTCGTTTTTGCACTGCCGCCTTTACGGTTACTGATTACAATCGTTTTCAACGCTTCTAAATCCTTCTAAAGCCATCTTATAGGTGCTGGGCTGCTCGGAAAACTCAAATTGGCAACTGTAGAGCGTTTTATACGCCAATAGCAGTTGGACTACCGAACCGTGCAGATCGTCACATGCAGTCAAATCAACGGTGATGGCTTTTTTCAAACCGTCAAGATGCTTTTTCAGATCTTCCAGTTCATTTTCATAAACACGTTTTTCAAACCGGATTTTATTATCTTCATAAATAATTGCCATCATACTCTCCTCGTCTTTGGCAGAATGATCGAGCTGATCAGATTGATCAATGTATCTTCATGTTCAAAGATACCGTCAATCGTCACAAAGCTCTGATCATCCTCCATATCCGTTGTCTGGATACGTTCATCTTCTATCGCAATAATATCATCTATCTCATCAATGCAGACTGCAAAAGGTTCCTCGGCATCCAGTATCAAAAACTTCTGCAGGGAATTGGCTATCAGCTTTTTGTTCTTATGCAGCTGGTCAAGATAACCTATAAGCTCTTCTTTGAGGGGCTGGACGTCGGTTGCAATCATATCATGGGCACACTCTTTACATTCGTGTGCTTCATAAATGATCTTGTTGGCCTGTCCATGAAAATTGACATGCGCCGTAAACAGTTTTTCCATGATTTTGGAGATCGTATCATCATAAGCGTTAAAACTGCTGATCCACTTACCCAGCGCACACTCATAGGGGCTTATCGCCTTGGTAAAAGCGACATCATTATCTACCGTATCGATCAGTGCTTCCACCCACTCGATATGCCCCTCTTTCAAAGAGGGAAAAAGCTGGTCTATCTGCTTCTCATACGGGGGCAGACCGATCATCTTGCGGAAACTCAAAACTTTTAAGACCTTCTCCTCAAACCTGAAAACCCCTTCGATCTCCGGTGCATTACCGGCTATGGGTGTAGTCGTTTCAGCCTGTACAATACGCTTGATCTTGTCAAGATCCATGGCGAAATGATTTTTATCGATCGAAAAAAGTATTAAATCACGCATCAACTTGCCTCAATCTCATCCTCTTTAAGCGTATGACTCATGCTTAAAAGACCGTCCTGGTCGATGACCATAATGATCTGACCGTTTCCTAAGAGTGCCGTACCGCTGAATATCGGATGATCAT
>JBFEYF010000085.1:0-8034 GCA_041562295.1 Sulfurimonadaceae bacterium | reverse complement strand
GCCGTCACTTTGACGGGAGGCGGTGTCATCACCTTTTTACGCCCTACCGGCTTATCCGGCTGGGTAAAGACGGCTACGACTTCCATCCCATCCTCAGCAATCAGCTTTTTTAGGATCTCATCGGCATAGTCGGGTGTCCCCATAAATATGATACGTTGCATCAATTACCTTTTTTTTCCAAAGAGTGTTCCCGTTTCAAAACGGTCTTCAAGTAAAAAGCGTTTTACCTGTGTCAGATCGAAACCGGAACTGAGAAACATCGATTTACCGTTTTGGATCAGATAGTTGGCCGCTTTGAGCTTGGTCACGATCCCCCCTGTAGCAAAACTGTTGTTCGGAGTCACATCCTGTTCCAGTTCCTTGGGGTCGATCTCCTGTACGAAGTGGCGTACTTTGGCATCTTCATGCTTATGCGGGTCTTTATCATAATAGGCATCTATATCGGAGAGGATGATCAGCAGTTTGGCGTCAAAATGGTGCGCCACATACGCCGAAAGCTGATCGTTATCACCCAGTACCAGCTCATCGACTGCCGTCGCATCGTTTTCGTTAACAATGGGAAGCACATCCGAAGCCAGCAGCACATCAACGGCGGCTTTGGCCCGTGAGATCTGCTCAGGCGAGTGGAAGTTGGCTTTGGTTAGAAGGATCTGCGCCGGGGTGATCCCGTAAGGCTGCAGCTTCTTTTTATAACGTGTCAGCAGTATCGGCTGCCCGATGGAAGCCAGGGCCTGCTTGTTGGCGATGATCTTCTTATCCAGTTTGAGTTCGGTATAACCGGCAGCCACAGCACCCGAAGAGACCAGGATCACCTCGTAGTGCTCTTTTATCTGTGCGATCATATCTACCAGAGCCTGCATACGCTCTTTTGCGATGCGGTTTTGTTCCGTCAATACAGCCGATCCGACCTTAATGACGATACGTTTCTTCTCCATCGGTTACTCTTTGTTATCAGATTCTTTACGTTTGAGCGTGACGATATTGTACAGTGCAAAGATAAGCGGCTGCATATTTCTTTGCATCGCCGAAGAGATCGGTGCGATAAAGAAGGTCTGCGTATCATCTGCAGGATCGTCGATATCTTTTTCATAAAACGGCAGCGCCCTGTCAAATCCGAAGCGGCTCTCTTTATTGGGTTTCAGACCAAGACCAGTGATAAAATCTTCGACCATAGGAGCGAGATCCTCATCGGAGAAGAGGTCCGATCGGGTCAATGCGATAGCAAATTTACGCGTAGAGAGCTTTTCGGAGAAGTTTACCAGCTCCGATTTAAGCGTTTCGTACTGTTCGGTAAGCGTTCTGTAGTTGCCCAGGTCGATCATAAACAGAAGGACCCCTGTACGTTCGATATGGCGCAAAAAGTCGTGCCCCAGACCTTTTCCTTCACTCGCTCCGCCGATGATCCCCGGGATATCCGCCATGACAAACGACTCATACTCATTGACCTGTACTTCGCCAAGTTTGGGCGTCAGTGTCGTAAACTCATAGTTGGCGATCTCCGGCTTGGCATTGGAAAGCGTCGAGATCAGTGTCGATTTTCCGACATTGGGAAATCCGACAAGCCCCACGTCCGCGATCAGTTTCAGTTCCAGGTTCAAAGTACGTGTCAACCCCTCCTGGCCCGCTTGCGAATAGGTCGGCTTTTGATTGGTGGAAGATTTGAAGTGGTAGTTACCCAAACCGCCCTTACCGCCTGTGAGAAACTTGACCTTATGCCCCTCTTCGACCATATCCAAAAGGACTTCGCCCGTCTCGGCATCCGAGATCTGGGTGCCCGGAGGTACGGGGATCGTGATACTTTGACCCGATTTACCGAACATTCTCGAACCCATACCAGGTTTGCCGTTCTCCGCTTTGAGGTGTTTATTTCCTTTAAAACCAGCCAGTGTGTGCGAGTTGTTATCCACGATAAAGTAGACATCACCGCCGCGTCCGCCGTCACCGCCGTCCGGGCCTCCCTTGGTCACAAACTTTTCACGTCTAAATGAAGTACAACCGGCACCGCCTTTACCTGAAGATACGACGATTTCAACTCTATCGATAAACATGAACTAGCCTTAAAGCAAATAAATTTGCGGATTTTTTTGAAGTTATTATAGTTAAAATTTAGGGGGAAACGGTTTCCCCGCAGACAGGGAAACGAAAAATTATGCAGGGATTACAGAAATTTGTTGACGGTTTTTGTCTTTACGCTCAAACGCTACACGACCATCTACTAGAGCATAGATAGTGTGATCTTTACCCATACCTACATTTTTGCCCGGGTGCATTTTTGTTCCACGCTGACGCATGATGATGTTACCAGCACGTACGAACTCGTTACCGTATTTTTTTACGCCCAGTCTACGACCAGCTGAATCTCTGTTATTCTGAGTACTACCTTGACCTTTTTTGTGTGCCATTGTCTTCTCCTTGTTTTATTTCGCTCGGTTTACTTACGCAGCGATTTTCGTGATACGAACACGAGTGTGGTCTCTTCTGAAACCTCTTTTTAGCTTGCTATCTTTACGACGACGTTTTTTGTAGATAACTACTTTCTTGTCACGTCCTTCGTTGATAACTTCGCAAGTTACGGATGCGCCGTCAACATAGGGAGCACCAACTTTAAGCTCGCCGTTGTTCACAGCTAGAACTTCTTTGATTTCTACAGTTGCTTTTGGCTCTAAGCCCATTTTATCAAGTTCTAGGATATCACCCTCTTGAACTTTATACTGCTTACCGCCATTTTTAATAATTGCGTACATTATGCATGTCCTTAAGATCTATTAAGATAATTGTCGCGAATTATACATTACCATTATTTAAGTTTAGTTTAAAAGATAATGCAACATTATCGAAATAGCGTTTTTTTGCTCTAAAAGGAGAGATCATCTCCGCTTATTGTCATAATTTAACCGCTGCAGTGCGTGTCATTGAGGTCAGCTTCTTGGGAGAGCCCCTTTTTATATCCGAATTGTATCTGAAAATTGCCATCGTCTCTGTCGAAGATCTCGATATCAAACTTCTCCTCTATCTTGCCCAGCAGCCCCATAGGTTTTTGATGGTTGATCATGACCAGTTTTTTAGCACTCGAATCGAGCAGTCTCAGTCCGCACATGGCGTTGACCATCGGTTCGGGAACCGCCGTATGGGAGCTGTCAAAATAGATGCAGGTAAAGCCATCGCTGTTAAAGGTAAAAAAATCGACCGTCGCACCTTCTACATCTAAGATCCTGGCATCATCGGGTAATCGTATCATCACTTCCCTTTTTTCCCCTATCCTATCCCAAAACGCAGGAGGAGTGTTTGACCTGAATCAAGAATGCGATACAATCCCGTATGCAGTTAGACAAACGAATGATTTTAGATGCATTGGCACTTTTTGAGTTTCTGGATGAATCCCAGATTAAAGAGCTGGAGAAGATGTCCATAATCAAAAGCTATAAAAAAGGGGCGACCCTCTTTTTGGAAGGGGATACGCCCAAAGAGCTTTTGATCGTGGCCAGGGGGCGCTTGAAAGTCTATAAGACCGATCTGAAGTTTAACGAGATCGTACTCCATCAGTTCACCCCTACACAGATGGTCGCCGAGATGCCCCTTTTTGAAGGTGTGCCCTACCCCGCATCGGCAAGCTTCGAGACAGACGGGGCTATACTTCATATCAATTTCGAAACGTTCAAAAAAGCTTTTTTCTCCCAAAGCGAGATCGCCTTCTCTTTTGTACGTTCGCTTTCGAAAAAGATCAAAAACCTCGAGATGCTGATCAACCGCACTATGGTGCTGGATGCCACCGCCAGGGTCGCCCACTATATTTATGAACATGAAAGCGAACTTCAAAACGTCAAACACAAAGAGTTGGCGCAGCTGTTGCACATCAAAGCGGAGACCCTCTCCAGAGTCTTAAAAAAGCTCAGCCAGATGCAGCTGATCGAAAAAAGCGGGAAATTTTACCAGGTGAAAAACGCACAGGGGCTCAAAGCCCTCTTTGAACTGGAGGAGGATTAATCCTCGAAGATGATGATATCGTAGGTGCGCTTGGTCGTCACCAGCGACTTTTCCGGTGCCACAGCAAAGCGGGAATTGGCTTTGATGACCGCTTCTCGCAGTTCATCACGGTCGCGTTCAAGCTCTTCCATCTTCTGGCGCAATCTCATGATGATATCGACGCCGGCAAGATTGACACCCAGATCACGTGTCAGACGCAGGATCATCTTGATCTGGTCGATATCGCGCTGGGAATAAAGACGGATCTTCCCGTCGGTTCTTGAAGGGTTGACCAAACCCTCTCTCTCATACTGGCGAAGTGTCTGCGGATGGATATCCAAAACCTTCGCAACAACACTGATCAGATAGACCGGTTCATCATAACTGTGCATGGCTTAGACCTCCTGGGGCAGTTTTTCTTTCATTAGTGTAACCAAATCTTCATCCATATCCTCGATCTTCGGTAATACGATATGGGCCTTGAGATAAAGATAACCCGCCTCTTTGGTCTTGCGGTTCATCGCACCCTGACCCTTCAGACGGAACTTCTGTCCCGGTTTGGTCCCTGCAGGGACGGTCAGTGTCACCTCTTTTTCCAGCGTCTGGATCGCGACCTTTCCGCCGAAAAGCGCCGTCTTCAGAGGGATCGTAAACTCTTTGGTCAGATCATCTCCGTCGCGTTCATACTCGTTTGACGGGGAGACATTGACCTTGATCAGAAGATCGCCTCTTTGGCCGTTATAGGACTTGCCCTTGCCTTTGACACGCATCTTCTCGCCGCTATTGATCCCTGCGGGGATCTTGATGTCAAAGCTTTCACCCTGAAGCGACACCGAGTGTTTGCCCCCTTTGATCGAGACGATAAAAGGGACCTGGATGGAGGTCTCGATGTCCAGATCCGGAGCGCCAAAGCCTCCGCCCATACCTCCAAATCCACCGCCGAAGCCTCCGAATCCGCCGCCCATGCCGCCAAATCCGCCGCCTCCGCCAAACATCTGTTTCAGGATCTCGTCCAGATTGCTGCTGCCCTGCCCCCGTGCGAAGTCATGGAAATTCTGACCGCCGAACATCGAGTCGCCGTACTGGTCATACTGCATCCGCTTCTCTTTGTCGCTGAGTATCTCATAAGCGGCATTGATCTCTTTGAACTTATCTTCGGCACCCGGGTCCTTGTTGACATCCGGGTGATATTTTCTGGCAAGCTTTCTGTACGCCTTTTTGATCTCATCTTGTGAAGCGGAGCTGCTTACTTCCAATGTATCATAGAGACTTTTACTCACGTCATATATCCTTTATTCAAAAATGGTTGATTCTTTCTGTCAGGCTACCCTGACACCTTTTTACGGTCGGTTAAAATGGTTAACAGATTTACATCTAAACGTTATTATATCACAAACCTTGAGTCTATGACTAGCAAGGTTTGATTTTTTTAATAAAGATAACTGAGAGAGAAGTAGGTGGTCGCGGTATCGCTGATCTTGTAGTGCTGGGCCGCGATATCGTCGTTTTCGGTATCCATCGGCATCGTATAGCGGTAACCGATATCAAACCCGATAAAGTCCATCTCAAAAGCGAGACCGATATTGAGTCCGTAGATCACGGTTCCTTCGCTTCGGGCATTGCCGTCGGCACCCAGGAACTCATAATTGCTGTAACCCAGGATCAGTCCCGCAAAGATCGCTGCGCCGTTTTCGGCCCCCAGCGCATCATACTCGATACTGAAGCTGTTTCCCGTTGTCTCTTTGAGCTCATTTTCGATCGTATGTTTACGGTAGGAGAGATAGAGACGCTTGATATTCTCTCTGGCCCCGATACGCACACCCGCCATCGTCACATCACGGTTATCACCTGTCGAAACCGAACCGTAGGTCTGGGATATCTGGCCGCTGCCGTACTCTATGGCGATGATACTTTTGGCACTCCCTTTGGCATCTAAAGATGCGACGGCAAGCAGCGTTAAAACCACCGCTTTTTTTATAAAAACTTTTAAATAACTCTGCATAGATTTCCCTGAACTCGTTTAGCACTAAATCGGACGAAAAGCCCTCCCGTTAAGCATAAAAGCCCGAAAGTGCCTCTTCATTTTCCAGGGGAAAGTAAAACTCGATCTGCTTATTGGGAAAGTCATAGATCTCCAGCGTCATCCTGGGCTCCACCCCCAGACGTTTGGCAAACTTTTTAAACGCCGGGTAGACCTTGATGATCGCAAGCATGATCGAAAGCCCGCTCTTATAGACAAAACCTGCCTTATAGCTTTGCGTCTTGGGGAACGAAAGCAGTTCGATGCCGCTTCCTTCCAGAGCTTTCGCCTGCGCCTCGTCAATGATCACGCCGCACACCGCCCGAAGCTGCTCTTTGGCCACCTTTTTGGGATCGTCGTAGTAGATACCGAAACTGACGTTGCTTTCGATCCCCTTGTTTTGCAAAGCGTTAAAAACCTCGATCTGTTTGTGGGGTATATCTTTATAATCCCCCTGCGCTTTGGTAAAGGCTGCATAAAAAGGTGTGCGTTCGACCTTCGTAAAAAGTACCGGTTTAAAAAAGCCCGAGTAGGCTAGAAATAAGATAACGACGGCACCGAAGCTACCGAAAAAGAGAAAAATGAGTTCCATAGTTGTTCCTTGTTTGAAAAGGGTATTTTAGTAAGTTGGGGCTTATAGTTTGTTTGTAAAATCTATGCGTTGTTTAAAAAAAGAGCCTTACCATTGACTGTCGTATCACCCTCTTTACAGTAGTCATAGGTGTAGGTCTGGCTGCTGGCCCGGTAGCTTACCGTTGCGTGTCGGTACATTTGGTCACCCCGTCAGAGAGGTTGGGTGTCAGAAGGGATGTGGCATCGGGCAGTGCGGTCCAGAGGCTCTCCTGGGTAGCCGATGTGGTGGTCTTGGGCAGCTGCGGTGTCGTCGAGTCAATGGAGTCGAAAACGGCGGCTACGATCTGGGGCTGGTTGACTACGGAGAGTTGCAGCTGTTCGGAGCTGCCGGCGGATCCGATGCCGTCACCGCTACAGGCGGTGACGGTTAGGGTTGTTAGTGTTAGGAGGAGATAGTTTGTTAGGCTTTTATTTTTTATCATTTTTAGTCCTTATGCAAGTTTTAGAAATTGTAATAGTCCCTATTGTTAAAATAGTGGCTTACCCTAAATTTTTTATTTAATTTTTGTAAATAACAACAATCTGTGTCCTTAGTTGTTATCTATCATGAAGAATTTTTTTCCACTCTTCTGTCATAGGTAAGAATGGAGCATTTAATGATGTACATTCTTGATTAGAGTGAACCTTTTGTTTGAACTTTGTTAAAAACATACTTTTAGGCATATGATCTAAAACATATTGTCTTGTATAATAAGGTCCATTACCTATTTCATCTAACATATCAATATTTTCCAAACAAAAATCTCTTGCGAACTGATCAACTATTCTATCCATTAAATTTAAATCATCCATGTACTTAAATCCGATTATTACAGGTAATTGAAACTCTGGGAAAAGACGAGTACCTAATTCTCCATCACCTGCAATTACATAAATGTTTGAATCTAATAATAGCTTCGTAAAAAATATATCTTGTAGCTGAAGACTTTGTATAGATATAAAAGGTAGTAAAGAGTAAATCATTGAGCCACATACTTCATCCAGTATAATGTGTCTAGACAATAATAGAAGATGAGTAATCTCTAATTTCTCACTGTATTTTTTGCCATAATTTTTGGGAAAAACCAATTCATTGTTTTGACACTTAATGTTATATAATTTTAATACGTCAGCTGGTTTTCTCGATAAATCATTGGCAACTAAAAAATTAATTATAATGAATATGGTCACTAAATATTTCATGTTATTCCTCCGGTAGTAAGATATAATTCTCTTGTTTCTGGTTCAAAATTGAGTCCATATGTAATTCTAGATCCTTTGTTGAATTACACCCCAGGGGTTGAATTTCCACTTTTTAAATAAAGGGGACAGGCTACTTTTAATAGCCCTTTGCCTTAATCTTCATCATTATAACTTAATGCCTGAAGTTCCCAAGGATATTGTGACTCACTAATTTAAAGGTAGGAGAGCAGTTCAAG
>JBFEYF010000084.1:0-8056 GCA_041562295.1 Sulfurimonadaceae bacterium | reverse complement strand
CGACTTTCATCTGGCCCGAGATATGGTGCTTGACCAGCTCTTTGAGATAGGAGTAGCCGTGCTTTTTATCCTCGCTGATGAGATCATAGCGGATACCCGAAGCGACGAAGGCTTTACGCACACCCGGGACCTCGCGTACTTTTCTTAGCAGTTCGATATTGCGGCTGTGGTCCACCTTCATCGAGGAGCACAGATGCCGTGAGTCGACACAGCGTTGGTGGTCACAGGTGCCCAGTTTGAGCTTTTTGTTACACTCATAGCCGTACATATTAGCCGTGGGACCGCCCACGTCGGAGATGATCCCCTTGTAATCTTTGTAGGCGTTAAAGTCGTTAGCCTCTTTTAAAATGGACTCTTCGCTTCGCGTTCGAATCGTTCTGCCCTGATGGACCCCGATCGCGCAGAAGTTACACTCGCCCCAGCACCCCTGGTGGGTCATGATCGAAAACTTGATCGTCTCCAGACACTTCACCTTACCTTCTGGACGGTGGTAGGGGTGCAGCTCTCTCGTAAACGGCAGTGCCGAGACCGCATCCATCTCCGGTTCATCCAGATAGTCGCAGGGCGGGTTTTGGATGCTGTAGCGTCCGTCTACCTCCTGGCACAGACCTGTCGCCGCTATGGGGTCGTTATTGTCGTAAAAAAGGTCGAAGAGATCGATATACTTCTCTTTGTTTTCCAGGCACTCTTTGTGGCTTGGCAACTGGTGGTACTCGTAGTTGGGCTCTTTGGAGATGTAGCAGATCCCCCGGATATCCTGATAATCCCACCCCTTATCCAATGCTTCGGTCAAGTCGTAGATCGCCTGCTCTCCCATACCGTAGATGAGAAGGTCCGCCTTGGAGTCAAAAAGAATCGGCTTGCGAAGCTTGTTGGTCCAGTAGTCGTAGTGCGTGACGCGTCGCAGGCTCGCCTCGATCCCGCCCAGTACCACGGGAACCGTATCTTTGAAGTGGCGGCGGATCAGATTGGTGTAGACCAGTACCGCCCTGTCGGGGCGCTTGTTGTTCTTGCCCCCGGGGGTATAGTCGTCGGAGTTACGAAACTTCTTGGTCGCCGTGTAGTTGGCTACCATCGAATCGATACTGCCGCCGCTGACGCCCCAGTACAGACGCGGCTCGCCCAGACGTTTGATATCTTTGTCGCTGTCGATATCGGGCTGACCGATGATCCCAACCGTGTACCCTTTGGCTTCAAGCATACGCCCTACTACCGCTACGCCGATAAAGGGGGAGTCGATATAGGCATCGCCTGAGACCAGGATCACATCCAGCTGCTCGATGCCGCGGCGTTTCATCTCTTGGGGCGTAGTGATCAGAAAATCTTTTTCCGTAAAGGTGTGAAAGTTCTGCGTTTTTTGGTCACCGGTATGGTTGGAGCGGTTGCGCGGTCTGCTGCGTCGGCGTCCGTTTGGTGTGTTATTATTCAAAGGTAAACCACTTTTTGATTAAATAGATAGTGACATTATACCCCAAGGGGAGATCCTCCCCCTTTATCATACAGATATCGCTGAATCCCCACGGTTCCAAAACTTCTTTTAGCTTGGCTTCATCTTCCGTTTCGTCCAGATAGATCAGGTGCTGATTTTTAAGCAGCCCCTTTTTGAGCTGCTTGATCTTTTTGGGTTCGTCGATAAAAGGTTCGTTGATGAGGATCGCTTCAAAATATTCACCCAGATGGGGCCACTTGCGCAAAGGCAGTTCATTGAGGTAGACCGTTTGCAAGCCCTTCTCTTCTCCCCACTTCTCAAACCATGCATAAAGCTCATCTTTGGGTCCCAGGTAGGCGATATTGACCGGATGGGATTTGAGTATCAGGGATTGTAAAACGTCGTAGGGGTAGCTTCTCATAAAACGCATCATAATTCATTTTTACTTCATTAAAGGTAAAAAGGCTAAAGAGAGAGTATAATGCCAGAAACTAAGGGCCTCAATGGAAGAGATCGGTTATTTTGCACTCTTTTTATACTCACTGGGAGGGGGTTATGTCGGTATCGTCACAGCCGGCATCATGTCCTATGCGGGGAGTCTGGATATTACCCTCTCTATCATCATAGCGACTGCCGGTAACTTCATAGGCGATACCCTGCTTTTTTATATGATGCGCTATAACAAGACGGAGATGATGGATTACCTCAGAAAACATCGCCGCAAACTGGCGTTGGCGCATATCATGATCAAAAGGTACGGAGATAAGATCGTCTTTATCCAAAAATATATCTACGGCGTCAAGACGTTGGTCCCGATGGCTATCGGCCTGACCAAATACCCTTTTGACCGTTTTACGCTTTATAACGCTATTGCATCAATGATCTGGGGCGTTACCGTAGGACTGGCTGCCTTTTATCTGGGAGCCGTACTTATGCCGGTCATCGCCTACTTCTCAGACCACTTCTATCTGGCGGTCATGATCGTCTTTACGATGCTTGGAGGACTCTACTACTATATGCACAGGGTCACAGCGAAGTAATCCCTACTGGATCCAGTGCGGTCCCGGGACTCGCTGTTTTTGCTTCTCTTTAAAATAGAGGTATAAAGGAAGCCCGAAGGAAACCCCCAGAAGGATCGTGCCCCAAAATGCGATCCAGTAACGTCTCACCCCGTTTTTACCGGCATCCACCAATATATAAATGAGTACGACAACAGCGCTGATCAAAAGATCCAGAGTCACAAACAGAGCACTGTGCGTCGCCAAGAGCTCTGCGTAGATCAGCTCAACATCAATCCCATGCTCCACAATAAAGGGAGAGAAATAGTAAAAGGGGACACCCAGTCCCGTTAATGCTAAAAGCAGGTAAATCGTAGATAGTCTCATAACATGTTCCATAAGAAAATTTTATCTATCTAAGATCGACACAAATAAAAATATTTTTAGTTTATATGATTTTTTGTTAAAAAGTGGGGCAGGAGACCCCTGAAGGGGCAGAAGTTTTAGCTTCCGATCTTCGGACCGGCTGCAGAGTAGTCAAACTCCGCATCTTCAAGCTGATATTTTTTGAAGTTTTCGATAAACATCTCAGCCAATTCGTCACGCTGCTTGTCAAACGCATCTTTGTCTGACCAGGCGTTACGAGGGTTAAGTACCTGAGTATCGACACCGTTAAGCGTTTTAGGTACATCAAAACGGAAGGTTTTTGTCGTGTCAAACTCACACTGGGTGATCGAACCGTCAAGGATCGCATTGATACAGGCACGTGTATCTTTGATACTCATACGTTTACCCACACCGTAAGCACCGCCTGTCCAGCCTGTATTAACCAGGTAAACGTTAACGTTATGCTCTTCGATCTTCTCACCCAGAAGTTTCGCGTAGACTGTCGGGTGAAGCGGAAGGAAGGCTTCACCGAAACATGCGGAGAACGTTGCTACCGGTTCAGTAATCCCGCGCTCTGTTCCGGCAACCTTTGCCGTATAACCGCTTAGGAAGTAGTACATCGCCTGCTCTTTGGAAAGCTTGGCAACCGGAGGAAGGACTCCGAAAGCATCGGCAGTCAGGAAGATGATGTTTTTAGGGTGGCCCGCATTAAGTGTCGGCTCATGATTATCGATATGTTCGATCGGGTAGGAGACGCGGGTATTTTCCGTCTTGCTTCCGTCAGCGTAATCGACCTTGCCGTCACCGTCTACGACGACATTTTCCAAAAGCGCGTTTCTGCGGATCGCATTATAGATCTCAGGCTCGCTTTTCGGATCAAGGTTGATAACCTTGGCGTAACAACCCCCTTCGAAGTTGAAAACACCGTTATCATCCCAGCCGTGCTCATCGTCACCGATAAGAGCGCGGTTCGGATCGGTAGAGAGTGTTGTCTTACCGGTTCCCGAAAGACCGAAGAAAAGTGCCGTGTCGCCATCTTTGCCGACATTGGCCGAACAGTGCATCGGAAGCTTACCCTCTAGAGGAAGCCAGTAGTTCATCATCGAAAAGATTCCCTTTTTCATCTCGCCGCCGTACCAGGTACCGCCGATGATCGCCAAACGCTCTTCCACATCAAAGATTACGAATACTTCTGAATTGAGACCGTGCTCTTTCCAGTTGTCATTGACTGTCTTACAGGCGTTCAGTACTGTAAAGTCAGCTGCAAAGTTTTCAAGTGCTTTTTCATCCGGACGGATAAACATGTTTTTGACAAAGTGGGATTGCCACGCGATTTCTGAGATGAATCGCACGCTGCGGCGTGATGCGTCACTGGCACCGCAGTGAACGTCTGTTACATAGAGGTCTTTACCGGAGAGTTGATCTTGAGCTACGACAAGAAGCTCGTTAAAAAGTTCTTTGGTTATTTTTTGGTTGATATCACCCCAAGCGATATATTTGTTAGATGGATCTTGGTCTACAAAATATTTATCTTTAGGACTTCTACCGGTGAAGATTCCAGTATCTACAGCCGTTGCACCGCTGCTTGTTAGTTGACATTCGCCGTTTTTCAGCTCATGATCGATCAGTTCATCGTAGGAAAGGTTATGGTAAATCTTTCCTACGTTTTTTATTCCTAGTGCTTCTACACGCTTTGGCATGGGGTCCCTTTTCATTCGTCTGCAAATAGTTAATAGTTCGCTCTTAAAATAATTGCGTAATAATAGCAGGACAAACTTTAATTTAAAAATAAAATTTTTGACTTTACCGCCAAATTTATAAACTTTTTCAAGCATACCCCGAGATTGCGCTGCTGTCGGCACTACGTAATAAGTAAAATCGTCACGACAATATAGAGAACCAAAGCGATAAACGCACTGATCAGGGCATAGGGAAGCTGCGTTTTTACATGGTTGATATGGTTCGATTCAGCCGCCAAGGATGAAAGGATCGTCGTATCCGAGATAGGAGATGTATGATCCCCGAAGACCCCGCCCGAGATAACCGCACCGATGACAACAGCCGGAGTTAAGACTGCCGGATCTATCGTCGAGACGGCAATAGGTATCATGATGGCAAAGGTCCCCCATGAAGTCCCGGTCGCAAAAGCGATCACCGCCGAAAGTAAAAAGACCAGTGCCGGTATCAAATAGACCGGCAGATTGCCGCTGACCAGTGTTCCCAAAAACTTCGCGGTCTGCAGTTCTGTCAGTGCCGCAGAAAAGGTAAAGGCAAACATCATGATCACTCCGATCGGTGCCAACTCAAAGACCCCTTTCCAGACACTCTCCATAAACTCACTGTCTTGCATCTTTCCGAAAAAGACATACTGGATATACATCAAAAAGGTCGTCAGAACTACCGCGATAAAAAGCGATCGGCTTCCGTCACCTTTCATCATATCCCCGTTACCGGTTATAAATAACGATGCAAAAAGGATGACTAAAAGCGAGACGATCGGCATCAGAAAGTCAATAAACCGGTGATCAAGTTCTCTGTTGTCATGTTCCGCTTCGTAAGGGGTAAAGGTCGTTTTCATCGGTCCGATATCGACATCCTTATAGATAAAAAAGGCCAACACCAGAAGCGATACCGCGCCGTAAAAGTTAAAAAGCACCGAATAAAAAAGCAGTTCGACCGCAGTCGTATCACTTAACTGCATCGTCGTGATCACGCTGGTCAAAAGGCCGATCAGCAGCGCACCCCACCCGTTGATCGGGATCATCGAGCAAATAGGAGCCGATGTCGTATCACACAAATAGGCGATCTTTTCACGAGAGATCTTGTAGCGGTAGGCAAACGGCTTGCTGATGGTGGCTACGATCAGGGTCGTCAATGTCGATTCGATAAAGATAAAGACACCGGTAAGCAGACCCGCGAAAAGGGTACTTCTGCGGGAGTTGACCACATGGTGGCGCTTGGTCAGAAGATCGACAAAGGAGTAGACGGCATTGGAGTCTTTAAGCAGCCGGATAATCGGCCCGACCAGTATGACAAACAAAAGCGAGTAGATGATCCACTCCTCTTTAAAAAGGGAGACAAACAGGTTCATGGAACCTGAGAGTCCGTCAATCAAAGAGAAATCGGCTACGATAAACTCCGCGGTCACCAATGCGACAAAAAGAGACAGCAATACCCTTTTGGTGGCAAAAGCCAGGATAATAGCCACTACAGGGGGGATCACGCTCAATGCATCCATACAGTCCACTCCTTA
Organism: Sulfurimonadaceae bacterium; assembly: GCA_041562295.1. Taxonomy (GTDB): domain Bacteria; phylum Campylobacterota; class Campylobacteria; order Campylobacterales; family Sulfurimonadaceae; genus JBFEYF01. Next base: position 1,989 of record JBFEYF010000084.1, on the reverse strand, counting down.
TTCAAATCGCTACATTGTAGTATAATCAGGTATGAAAAAGCTTATACCCCTACTCTTTTTAAACCTTTTGTACGCCAAGCAGATCCAAGTGCCACCTTCGGTAAAGCAGTTGCTCGTGATACCGGTTGCGCAGATGGATCAAAACAGGGCCACACTTTTTCTTTATGAACGACATGTGAATTCGTGGCGCCGTTATGACGATCCGATCCCGGTGATACTGGGAAGAAACGGTATCGCTGCCGGTATCGGTATGCCGGGTTTTCTATCCAGGGGATTTTCAAAACTTCCCCAAAAACATGAAGGTGACGGCCGCTCTCCTGCAGGACTCTTTAGTTTGGGTGAGGTTTTCGGCTATGCCACACATCTGCCCGGAATCAAGATGCCCTATTTTCAGGCCCAAACGACACTGCACTGTGTCGACGACCCCCAATCTGAACTCTACAACCGTATTGTGAGGGCACAAAGCGGCTACAACAGTTTTGAGAAGATGAGACGAGAAGATGATCTGTATGAACTGGGTATTACCGTTGGGCATAACCTAGAAGGAGAAAAAGGGAGAGGTTCGTGTATCTTTATTCATATTCAAAGAGGGGATCAAAAGCCGACTGCCGGCTGTACGGCGATGAAGCGGGAAGATCTATCAAAGATCATCCACTGGCTGGACAGGGAGAAGCACCCTGCCCTGCTTATCTATCTTACCGATTAAAAATCGTAGTCGGTGTCCGCATTGGCAATGGCGATACAGTCGATCTCAACCAGGGCATTTTTCGGCAGTGTCTTGACGGCAACCGTTGCACGCGCAGGTTTATGGTCTTTAAAGTAGGATGCATAGATATCATTTACTTCAATAAAATCATCCATATCTGCTAAGAAGATCGTCGTCTTGATCACCTTGTCTAACGTACTTCCGGCTTCAAGCAAAACTGCCTGCAGGTTTTTAAGTACCTGTTCTGTCTGTTTTTTGATATCTGCTTCGATCATCTCACCCTCAGGCGTCAATGCGATCTGCCCGGATGTATAAACAAGACCACCGTGAATCACTGCCTGAGAATAGGGTCCGATAGCTGCAGGAGCACTTTTCGTTTCAACAAACTTCATTAATTTCTTCCTTTATTGATTTTATAATCCGCATCATCCATAAACGACATGAAGTCCTCGCTACTCCAGTAACCCCCGACGCCCTGCATGATCTTTGTACCGTCATTATATAAAAAATAGGTTGTAGGTACACCAAAAACCGTCAATTTTTTGGGATATTCGTCATTATAACGGTGTACCTCGACGAAAATGTAACTTCTGTTGATACGTTCGATGACCTTCGGATCTTTGTAGGTCGTCTTTTTCATCTTTTGGCACCAGCGGCAGTTATCCTGGGTAATCAGCACCATGATATGCTTATGCTCTTTTTTTGCCAGCTGCTGCGCCTCTTCATAGCTCTCTGCTTTATGCAGTTCGACAGCAGACAAAGAGAGAGTCAGCAGGGCGAAAACGAATAAAAACTTCTTCATCTTTTTATCCTTTGAAGTTGGCGATCAGATCGCTGAAACTTTCATACAGCAACGATACCTCATCTTTGGTCGTACGCTCATTGACCTTGTGGATTCGGTCGTTTTTAACCCCAAACTCGATCACATCCACGCCAAACTCCGCAAGGTAACGGGCATCGCTTGTGCCGCCCGCTGTAGAGTGTTTGGGCCGGATACCGCACACTTTGGTGATCGACTCTGTGATACTCTCAACGATGGCAGAGTCCTTGTTGGTCATAAAAGAGCGGGAAGACTGATCGATATCCAGAGTATAGGAGACATCATGAAACACTTTTTCTATATAGTTGCGGATCGATTCCAATGAGGTCAAAGTGTTGTTGCGTACATTAAACATAATGGCAACCTCGCCCGGCGTGACATTGGTCACCTGCATACCGCCTCTGATATCGGTCACGACGATCTGGCTGGGTTCGAAATAGGCATCCCCGTTATCCAAAAGGTG
>JBFEYF010000083.1:0-8178 GCA_041562295.1 Sulfurimonadaceae bacterium | reverse complement strand
GAAGCGATCAACGATATGGTTGCCTACCTTAAATCGATCGCTCAACCGCTTTCTGACAAAGAGGCTACGGTACTTGCTTGTGGACGTTGCCACGGTGTAGCTTACGACAAGGTAGAGGCTACAGCGCCTGCTGATATCCTTAAAAAATACCTTGGTAAGATTCCGCCGGATCTGTCTATGATGATCCGCTCAAAAGGGCATGAGTATCTGACGATCTTCCTGAATGATCCGCAAAAAGTTCTTATCGGTTCGTCAATGCCGCGTGTCGGCATCAACGAAAAGACCGAAAGACAGATTGTTACCTATTTGGAAAGTGTCGGTGACGCTAAGAAAGAGGAGCGTGAAAGCCTAGGAATCTGGGTGATCGTTTATATGATGATCTTTACGATCCTGGCATACCTATGGAAACGCCAGATCTGGAGCCAGGTCAAATAAAAGAAGAGACTCCGGTCTCTTTTTTCCTCTAATCTTATCCCCTTAAAACATCTAACTCCCTTATAAAGATCTCCTTGAAAATCTGAATCTCTCTATCAGTGCACTATTATATTGTGCATACACCTTGATAACCATCCAATGATCGCTTTACTGTAGTAACGGCTGTACAATACTAAAAGAGGTTATAGAGAGAAAGCGGAGAGTATAAGAGAAGGGGTCTCTTATAGGCCGATCAAAAGGGCCTAAGCCTTTTTAATCGTGGTGTGTCTGTTTGAAGTGGTCAGCCTCTTCGATCATGTTTTCCATTGTCAAAAAGAGCTGGTCACTGGCTGCTTCGGCCTTTTCGAAGTTTTTCAAGATACGATCCTGCACGGTTACCAGATCGGTACCCTCTTTGACAAAGTTGACATTCTCATTGATATAGTGGTGGACGTCGGCATGAGGTTTTTCAAGAAGGGTATAGTTTTTTGTATGGCCGAAACGCTCTTTGCCCAGATTGGCGTACCATTTACCCAAACGGCACTCATTATGGGTGCCGAAAGAACCGCGTATATCATTTCTAAAGACCGAGGTATAGCCGTTGGATTTGTAAACGGCATGATCGATCTTGGCCAGGACAACAAAGAGCGTGTTTTCGATATGGGTCGCATAGGTCGAGGTCTCTTTGGCATCATGGTTGAAACTTTTAAAGGTGTCGTTAAAGGTGGAGATCGCCGTATTGGAGTTTTCTGCAATCTCTGTCATTTTAATAGACTGTTCACTCATATCGCCCGCATCCTGCTGGAGTGTCTGAATAGAGATAGATATCTCTGATGTCGCTTTTTGGGTGCGTTCTGCCAGTTTTCGTACTTCGTCGGCAACGACGGCAAAGCCGCGTCCGTGTTCGCCGGCACGGGCCGCTTCGATGGCGGCATTAAGCGCCAGGAGGTTTGTCTGGTCAGCGATATCTTTGATCAGCTCCACGACAGAGGTGATCTCGTTGGCTTTGTCGTTAAAGTCCGCGATGCTGCTGCTTGATATGGAGATCAGTTCTATGAGATGGTGCAGCTGGTTGGTTACATCGGCTAAAGATGCCACATTCTCCTGCGATGATGCGGCAGTGTTTTTGCTGTTTTCGGAGATCTTGCTTAGGGTCTGCAGGTTTTTGGCCAGATCCTGGCGGATAATCTCCATGGCCCCGGTTACCCCTTCGCCGATCTGCGAGATCTGACGGTTCAGATCACCCCGGGCTATCTCTTCGGTATCGTTTTCCATACGGGCGATGGCACGGTTGGTCGATTCTGTAGCCGTCTTGAAGTCGCCGTAAAGTCCGCTTGTATCGATCTGGGGGTACTCTGTCTTGTTACTGGCTTTACTGATAGCGGAACGGACCTCCTCCATATAGCGGTTAAGCTGATCCAAAAATGTGTTTAGGTTAAATCCCAGCTCTTTGAGCTCCCCCTGCTCATGCAGATCGCCGACACGTTGGGTGAGCTGGCCGTTTTGTGCCGACTGGACGATTGTCGTGACTTCTCTGACGGTACCTTGTACTTTTCGTATGTTGATGAACATGTACCAGGCCAGAGCAAAATTGGCGATATTGATGATTCGCATGATATCAAAACCGTAGTGGATGACTTCGATGATAAGTGCCACGGTAAAGATAAAAAGGGAGATGATATTGGCATATTGGATTCTAGAAAGGGAAGAGAGTCCTTGCATAGATTTTTTCCTTTTTGTATAGTGAAGGCTTATAATATCGTACTTTGCTGATATAATATATCAAAAGAATTTATCTTCCGGGTCCAATTATTTATGCATAACGTAATGAAACACTATAAAGGTGTAGTGTCTGTTTTTAGTACACGTAACGGGGGTGTCAGCAAGCCCCCTTTTAATGAGTTGAATGTCGCATTCCATGTAGGTGACAAAGAGAGTGATGTCTTGGCAAACCAGTCACTTTTGCTGGATGCTTTTCCGGAACATTCAAGAATCCAGGTGATGAACCAGGTCCATACCGATCAGGTATGCCATGTGGATTCGCTGCAGAGCATACCCAGCTGTGATGCATTGATGACCCAGCAAAAAGGGTTGGTATTGACGGTGATGGTCGCGGACTGTATACCGATTCTGATCTATGACCCGGTTCATCAGGCGATAGCGGCTGTACATGCGGGAAGAGCGGGTGCTTTTATGAATATCGTGCAAAAAACCGTAGATGAGATGCACCTGCGTTATAAAAGCCGGCCTGAAGATATCGTTGTCTCTATGGGGCCATCTATCAGATCATGTTGTTACGAGATCGGCGGGGACGTTATCGAAGAAGCCAAAGCACTGGGCTATGAAACGTTCATGCAGACTAAAGAGAAGAGCACCTTTTTGGATATCCGAGGTATCGTTAAAAAACAGATGCACGATGCAGGTATCCTGACACAAAAGATTGAAGATATCAGTGAATGTACATCCTGCCGGAACGAAAAATATTTTTCTTTCCGCAAAGAGGGGCAAACAGGTCGTTTTTGCGGTGCAATTATGTTAAAATAATCAGAAAATAACGGGGGCCTTGTTGAAACGAAACGGCGTAGCACTATTACTGTATCTTTTTTTTACGCCATTTCTGTTATGGGGCTCTCTCATTCATGAGGCTGTGGAGCAAGGGGATATCGATCGTATTCAAAGTGCGGTAGCCAAGGGTGAAGATATCAATGCCGTCAAAGGGGGAACGACACCTCTGGCGTTAGCTGTTATGATGCAAAAAGAGAAGCTCATTACCCAGCTTGTCGAACTGGGTGCCGATATCGAAAAAGGAAATCCTTCGGCTTTGGACGTAGCTTTGATGCAAGAGGATATCTCAACAATCAACTATTTTCTGGACCGCGGGATTAAGATAGATCAGCAAAGCAGCATCAACGGCAAAAGCAGGATCTTTGAACTGCTCTTAAAAAGACGCTATCACTCCGTCAAACTCCTTTTGGAACGGGAACAGTATTTTGAGGTCAAAGGTCGTTTGACCCCCTTTGTATTGGCGCTGAGTTTCGCACCCCCTTCGGTGATTAAAGCCTTCATCGACAGAGGGGTCTCTATAGAACAAAAAGATCCCTATTTGGGAAAACCGTTAGAGATAGTCCTGAGACTTGGACGTACGGATCTGATCAAGCTTTTGCTGGATAAGGGTGCCGAGTTGGAAGGGCACTACCTGCAGATCGCATTACAGCATCGTAATACAGAAGCGTTGGCTTTGCTGGTTGATGCCGGTGCCCGGATCAAAAATAATGAGCTGATCTTTGAAGCGATACACAAAGACTCCATTGAGATGGTCAAGCTGCTTTTTAAAGCGGGCGGGGATATAAACCGGGTCAAAGACAGTCATGAAACAGTGCTATCGTATGCTTTGCAACATAACCGGCATCAGATATTTGAGTGGCTGATGCGTTTGGAGATCGATCCCGATAAACATGAACGGGCCCTCTATTATGCTATCTTAAACGGCAATGTCGAAGCTTCGAAGATGCTGTTGGAAAAAGAGATAGGTTTAGAGGCTGTAAATTTTGAAGGGTTGACCCCGCTGTTATGGGCACTCAAGCAAAAAGAGTTTGAGATCGCCCGCATGCTTTTGGATCATGATGTCGATATCAAGGCCAAAGACGGTTTGGGAGAGACGGCACTTTTTAAAGCGATACGCTTTCATGAACAGGGGATTTTGGAGACGCTTTTAGAGCGTGGAGCCAAGACAGAAATAGTGAATAAGAGTGAAATGAGTCCGATGGAGCTGACTGTAGCGACGGCAAACTTCAAAGCTTTTAACACCCTGCTTTCACACGGCGTTAAGACGTCGCAAAAGAGCATTATGTTAAGTGTCAAACGGGGACTGGAACGCTTTTTTTATAAACTCAAAGACCGTTTTGCTTTGAAGTCGATAGTCGATGAAAAAGAGAACAGCCTGCTTCATATTGCGGCTGAGTATGACCGTATGGCGATCATGCGATGGCTCATCTTAGAAGGTGTGGATATCGAGAGGGCCAATGAACGGGGTGAGACACCGCTTCATGTCGCAGCAAAAGAGGGAAATAAACGGTGTGTCTCCATGCTTTTAAGCTTTGATGCCAATACGACGGCCCGGGATCAAAAGAACTATACACCGGCAGGTTTGGCATATAAATATAACTATGTCAAGCTGGGAAAATGGTTCGAACACTACCAGGTCAAAGAACAAAAACGTCTCGAAGAGCTCCAAAGGCTCAAAGCAGCTGCGGAAAACAACAGTACGGATCAAAACCAGACACAAAGAGATAGTAATGCAACCATCATTGATCGAGAGATTTAGTGACTTTTTAGAGGCGTCGCCGACACCTTTTCATGTAACCCAAAATATTAAACTAAGACTTGATGCATCGGGATTCATGGAGCTGGATGAATCAAAGCTTTGGGATTTAAAGCCTGAGGGGCGCTACTATGTTATACGAAACAGCGCCTCGATCATAGCTTTTACGGGAGGCGGTGAAGAGATTATCGAAAAAGGGATCCATATGGTCGGAGCCCATACCGACTCACCCGCACTGAAAATCAAACCGCTGCCCGATATCAAAAAAGCGGGTGTCAATCAACTGGGCGTCGAGGTATACGGCGGGGCACTCTTAAACCCCTGGTTTGACCGGGATTTGGGCATTGCCGGACGGGTAAGCTATGAAGAGAGTAAGGGAGCGCTGCAGCATGTCCTGATCGACTTCAAAGAGCCGGTTGCCTGTATCCCCTCGCTTGCAATTCATCTGGACCGGGATGCCAACAGTAACCGCACGATCAACCCCCAAAAGGATCTGCCTGTTATCATCGGCTTGGAAAAAGAGCAGACGTTTCATGATCTGCTGAAAAAAGAGATAGGTGAGGATAAGGTCGCATCCGTTTACAGTTTTGACCTCTTTTTATATGATACCCAGGCTCCGTCACGCCTCGGCACGGACAAAGAGCTGTTTGCCTCGGCACGGCTGGATAATCTCCTAAGCTGTTTTTGTGCACTCGAAGCGATGCTTGAGAGTGACCACAACGCTCCGGCACTTTTTGTATTCAACGACCATGAGGAGATCGGTAGCGGCTCTGCCCACGGTGCGGAGAGTAATTTTCTTGAACTGTTGCTGCACCGCATTGCACAGGGGCATGACAGTTTCGCCCGTATGATGCAGGGATCGGTGTTTCTCTCAACGGACAATGCCCACGCGTTGCATCCCAACTACAGTGATATCCATGATCCCAACCATGCACCGCTTATCGGGCAGGGGGTGGCGATAAAATATAATGCCAACCAGGCCTATGCGACAGACAGCCAAAGCAGTGCACTGTTCCAGATGTATGCCAAAAGAGCCAATGCCAAGGTGCAGTCCTATGTCGTGCGCAGTGATATGCGCTGCGGTTCAACGATCGGGCCGATCACGGCGACCAAGCTGGGCGTCAGTACCGTTGATATCGGGGTACCGACCTGGGGGATGCATTCGATCCGTGAGACAGCTGCTGTCAAAGATATCGAGGATATGCAAAAGATCTTAACCGCTTTTTATAACCGCAATTAAGGAGTCTGAATGTTCTCCCTCTCTAAGCCGCTGACGGTACTGGCTACGTTGGCCCTGGTTGTTATCGTTATAGCGGGGCTCAAAGCGACAGCCTCTATTTTGGTACCCCTGATGATTGCTACGGTTCTGGCCGTCCTGGCAAGCGGTCCGCTTTTATGGATCGAGTCCAAAGGGGTCAACCATACTCTGGCGGCATTGGCTGTGATTATCTTTATGAGCGTGATCGTATTTGCTTTTATCACCTCCTTGCGTATCTCCATCAGCGATATCAGCTCGATGATGCCCCACTATCAGGAGCTTTTTAATATCAAATTTGAAGAGCTTAACCGCTTTGCGATGCAGTTCGGTGTCGATATCCATACCCTTTCGATTACGGAGACACAGGCTTTTAAAAATATCCTGACAACGGGTATCAAAGGGGTGGGGTCCATTTTAAGCAATACCTTGATCGTCCTCTTTATCCTCTTTTTCATTCTCTTTGAAGTCGCCAGCTTCCCCAAAAAGATGGAGATGATCTGGAAGCACGGCGAGGCGACGGTAGAAAGTATCAAAGAGGTGGTCAACAATATCAACCACTACATCGCCATTAAGACGGCAACATCACTGCTTACCGGTACGACGGTGGCGCTTTTTACCTATATGCTGGGGATCGACTTCGCCCTCTTTTTGGGAATTATCGCCTTTGTACTCAATTTTATTCCCACTATCGGATCGATCATCGCGGCGATTCCTGCGATACTGATCGCCTGGCTGACACTGGGCGTGGATATTCTTGTCTATACGACGATCGGCTATCTGGTTATCAATATCTCGATTTCGAATCTGATAGAACCGAAGTTCATGGGTAAAGGGTTGGGACTTTCGGCATTGGTAGTCTTTTTGTCCTTGATCTTTTGGGGCTGGGTGTTCGGTATCGTAGGGATGCTCTTTTCGGCTATTTTGACGATGATTATCAAGATATCCCTTGCAAGCTCCAAAGAGAGCAAATGGATCGCTACGCTGATTGATGATCCCAAGATGTAGAGGGTAGGGTTGTATGGCTAAAGTGATGATTTTAAGCGGTGCGGGTCTAAGTGCCGAAAGCGGTATTCGAACCTTTCGCGAAAGTGAAGATGGACTGTGGGAAGAGTATGACGTTATGGAGGTATGCTCGGTTCAGGGGTTTGCCGCCGATCGCCAGAAAGTGCTTGATTTTTACGACAAAAGGCGTTCCGATATCGAGTTTAAAGAGCCCAATGAGGCCCATAAGATGATAGCCAGAGTCAAGGCCAGACATCCCGAAGATATCGTCGTCATCACACAAAATGTCGATGACATGCTTGAACGTGCCGGGTGTGAGGATCTGATCCATCTGCACGGTACGCTGACAGATCTGAGATGCGAAGATTGCGGGCATGTCTTTCGCATAGGGTACGATACACAACGGGGTGTGGTCTGTCCCCGGTGCGAAAGTGACAACGTCCGTCACAATGTGGTGATGTTCGGGGAGATGGCTCCGCGGTATGAGGATATGATCTACCACCTCAATGAGACAGAACTTCTAATCGTCATCGGTACCAGCGGTCATGTGATCGACACGGCTTACTATGCGCAGGTGGTAGGCAACTCGGTACTTAACAATATCGATGTCGACGAATATCATGACGCCGCATTTACAAAATGTATCTATGAACCGGCAACGCAGGCAGCAGCACAGATAGAAGAGATCATCGAAGATTTCTTAGCATAAATAAGAGATAGAAGAGCTGTTTTGATTGTATGCCTACGGAAGTAGGCAGATAGAAAAGACACTAAAAGATTTTACGTCCTAACGTGTCAAAAGCATGTTCGAGTCTGTCGAAAGAACGGCGAAAGGCATCGATCATAGAGTGATTGATCCGACTGATCGTCTTCATAGCAGCTCCTTTTAAGCGTAGTGCTGCTTTTTTACAAGCAAGAAGTAGTCCATTAGACAATTGTGTACAAAAATAAAAAGAGTTTGATAAAGAAGTAAGCGGCAAGCCGAGCAGAGCCTGCTGCTGAAGCTGACCTTTGGGACTGCCTGTGGCCAAACCCACTCTTAACGTTAGATCAGATAAAAGAGGACCGCTGAGAGCATCAGATAGACGCCGAACGGGACAAAAGAGTAGCGGGCGATAATACCCAAAAGGGCTTTGACTGCAATCCACCCTACGATAAATGAGATGACAAAACCGAAGGCCAG
>JBFEYF010000082.1:0-8433 GCA_041562295.1 Sulfurimonadaceae bacterium | reverse complement strand
GCCCACGCCTACGCCAATGCGCTCAACAGTTTTCTGGATAAGAATTTCAAGAACTAGGCCAGTAAAAAGGCACCTGATCACTATCTGTGAGCTCCTGTGCTACATCAAAGACAATTTTGTCACCGAGGCGGGAGAAGCGAAATCACCGATACTCTCTTTTAAACTGCGACAAAATTGTCCTCTTTTCAAAAAAATCGTGAACAAACTGCTGGAACTGTTTATGTAATGAACAGGGTAACTTCTTTATCAAAGGATTTACCATGTATGAATGCGAGATTATCGAACTGGAAGATGCGAACTTTAACAATACGGTCCACCACTACGACTGCGATGTGAGAGTGATGATCGAGTATGCCCAGGAGCACGGTTCGCTGGATGTCCATAATGAGTACAGTGGCGAGGTCTACTGGGACGAGTACTAAGAGCGACTGCTTCCACAGGGGAAGCCGTAACGCTTAAGCGGGTTTGGGCGTGTAGGCCAGCACCTTTTTCGTCGTGTCGATGGCGCAGAAAAAGAGTGCGTCGAAGATCGGATCGATACGGGTCGTGGTTTCGTCGATCTTCTCAAACGGGGTGATGGTGAACCCTTCGCCGTCGCTGGCGTTTTTTGGCTGGATGTCGAACTTAACGGGAGCCAGCGTTCTTACAAGATTGAGTACTTTTTTATACCCCTTGTCTGTTGTGGCCGGCAGGATGCTGCCGCGTTTGCTCTCCTGTTTACGCTCCTGTAAAAGCAGGTCGAACTTATCTTTGAAGATCACCTTGTTCCATTTGATCGTACCCAGTTCGAAGCGGAATTCGCTGTGTTTTGCCATCAGAGGATGGGGCTTGTGGGCACGGACGGCTTCGAGAAGCTGCAGAAAATAGTTGGTTCCGCCGAAAGCTTCGGCTGCGGCTTTGAGGCGTTCGTGGTAGTGTTGTTTTTCCTCATCGGAGAGGTTGTTGAAGTCGCACATAAGGCGTCCTTTAAAATAGATACCGCATTATAGCGCCATTAGGACAAAAGCGTACCGATTTGCCAAAAAGTGTAGTATAGTAATAGGGTATTTTTTATTCAAGGAGTCTCTATGGAACCCAAGTTCACTCGTCTGTACCGTTTCTGGCACTGGCTGATGGCGATCTCTGTCATCGGGCTGCTGCTGACGGTGCTTCTGCGCAAGACCTTTTTGAGTTACAAGGCCAACGCGGCCATCATCCAGGATAAACTGGCGGGGATGGATATCGACATCACGATCGAAAGCGCCAAGCTGATCGCCAAGGCGATCCGTGCCCCGATGTGGGAGTGGCACTACGTCTTCGGTACGATGCTGGCGATCTCTATCGTGATCCGCCTTTATATGATCGCGACGAAAAAGGGTGTCATGCCGCTGGTTGCTATCATGCAGGCCAAAGACGGTGAAGAGAAGCTCAAGCAGACGGTCTATCTGTTTTTGTGCATGGGGATCATGATCATGGCGCTAAGCGGCGGGGTACTGTACTTTTACAGTGAGCTCGGGTTTACCAAAGAGGGGATCCATTGGCTTAAAGAGCTGCATGAGTTTGTGATGCTTCCGGTACTGGCACTGGTGGTCGTACACTGGATCGGCGTGGTACGTCATGAGCTTAAGACCAAAGAGGGTATCGTCTCCAAGATGATCCACGGGGACAGCTAGATCCGCAATAAAGGCTTATAATGCAGCGCATGGAACTGCTCTCTTTTTATCTGCCGGGTCCTTTTGACCGGGCACGTCTGGAAGCTGCGATCGGTACCTCTTTAAAAAAGAGTATCGAGGCGACCTATTATGCGCAGATCGGTGAAGCGCTGATCACCTACAGCCAGTTTCACGTCGTGACGCTGATTAACTGGACACGGGAAGCGACGCACGATCTGCTCGAACAGTTGGGCGGCCAGGAGAAGCTTCTGGGCGGCAACGGGGGCTACCAGGACTACCCTGTCGTCATCGACCCCGACTGCAACGCGCACTACCGGGTCGAGAGCGAACAGATCGTCCTGAAAAACCTTACACTGATCAGTATGATCATCATCGCCCATGTGGTCAGCCAGAGTGTGGCGCTGGAGCTGTATGAACGCAAGCTCGCGGACTATTATGAGCGCAGTAGAGGGCTGATCGATGATGCCGATACCTACTCGATCTTCAAGCGTGCTCGGCTGGCCCGTTTTGCCAAACAGCTGGTGCTCATACGCCACGACCTGATCATCGACCTGCACCTTCTGGACAAGCCCAATATCCTCTGGGACAACGAAGATGCCGAGATGCTTTACAACACCCTTGCCTTTACCCTGGAACTCAAAGAGCGTTTCGAGGTGGTGGAGTATAAGCTCAACAGCATCAAGGACGACATCATCATGGTCACCGACCTGACCAACCACAACCACAGCTCCTTTTTGGAGTGGATCATCATCGTGCTGATCGGGGTGGAGATCGTCATGGGGGTGATGGAGTGGTTCGGCTGGGGCAGCGCCCACTAGGATGATTGACACAGGTCAAGCCCGCAGGAGCGGTCAGGCGCTATAATAGCACCTAAAAAAGGCCTCTTTATGTATGAGCTTGTCCATATCCTCCATCTTTTCTCCGTCTTTATCTACGGCGGCTTTCTTTTTGTGGATAACCTCTTTTTGGCCAAGATGAAACAGACCCTGAGCCCTGAAGAGCATGCCAAGGCACGCGAAGCGATCATGATGCATGTGCGCAAGGTCGTCCCCTATGCGCTCTTTGTCGCCGTGGGAACGGGGATCGCTATGTTTGTGACGGTTTTCGGTCCCATCGCCGAGGAGGGGATGAGCCGTTTTCAGATGCTTTTGGCACTCAAGGCGTTTTTGGGGTTGTGGCTGGGGCTTCGCGGCTTTAACCAAAAACTTCTGGGCATCGACCCGTGGCTCTTTAAAAGCCATCTTTTCCCCTTTGCCCTGGTCATCGTCATCATACTTTTGTCGCAGGTGATGTACTATTGATAAAGTTTTAGGGTACAATTAAAAAAAGTGCTTCAGGAGCCTGAAATGCGACTATCAAAACTATTTTTAACCGTTGTTTTCTCTGTGATGCCGGCCTGGGCCGGAAGCCTGGTTTTGGGTGTGGTACCGCAGCAAAGCCCGCTGAAACTTATCAAAACGTGGACGCCGATCGTTGATTATCTTGAAGCGGCGACGGGCGAGAAGATCGAGCTGAAGATCGAGCGTTCTATCCCTACTTTTGAAAAAGTGCTTTACAGCGGCGGGTATGATCTGGCCTATATGAACCCTTACCACTATACGGTAGCGCATAAAAAGCAGAAGTATGAGGCAAAGGTACGGGCTGATAAAAAGATCGTCGGTATCCTTGTCGCCTCCAAAAAGAGCGGGATCAAAAGCGTATCCGATATGAAGGGGAAAAATTTCCTTTTCCCGGCCCCCTATGCCTTTGCCGCGACCCTCTTGACCAAGTATGAGCTTTTAAACGATCACGGCATCGATGTGGACGGCTCGAAAAAACTGCGCTATGTCAACTCCCACGACTCGGTCTATAAAGGGGTCGCCCGTGGGATCGGTGATGTGGGCGGCGGTATCGAGCGGACGTTTAACAACCTAAGCGACCGCAGCAGCAAAGAGAAGCTGGTGATCATCTACCGGACCCAATCGTATCCCAGCCATCCGCTGGCTTTGAAGCCGACGCTTTCACCGGCATTGAAGGCAAAACTGACGCAAGCGCTTTTGAAGATGCCGCCTGAACTTTTGAAAGCGCTGAGCATAAAGAGAGTGATCCCGACGAAAGATGGCGAGTATGATGCCATACGGGATATCGCGAAGAAGCTGTTACTCAAGGAGTAGGCTGTGAAGCTCTCTTTTAAGTATAAGTTTATTGTCTCCTTTGTCACCATCGAGGTGATCTTTATCTCCCTTATCGTCTTTTTCAACTTCTCTTCGCTGAGTAAGCTTTCAAGCTCCCTGATTGAGGAGAAGGTCGAAACCGGGACAAGACTCTTTACGGAGCTTGTCAAGACACCGTTGATCGTCTATGATCTGGGTACGGTCGATAATGCGGTGGAGAGTCTTATCCGGGTAAAAAATATCGCGGCGGTCCAGGTTGTGGACGCCGAGGGCAATACGGTCTCTTGGCGTACCTTCGATGAAGATCTGAAGCTTCAGGCGTTGCATGAGAATCGCCGGATCACCTTTAAGGAGCGTGAGCTTCTTATGGTCAGCGAGCCTATCAATGCGGCAGATACGGTACTGGGGCATGCGGATATCGCTTTTGACCTGACCGAGAGCCTGCAGACGCTTGCCGATAACCGGCAGCGTACGTTTATCGTGATACTCTTTGAGATTTTGATCAGTCTTATTGTCGCCTATTTGGTAGGTTACAAGCTGACTAGGGCTTTGACGCGTCTGACGGAAGCTGCCGGAAAGATCTCGGGGGACCGAACCGTGAAGATCCCCGATGTCGGCAGCCCCGGAGATGAGATGGCGATCTTGTCACAGGCGATGGGTATCATGCAAGAGCGTATCGAAGAGCACTCCCAAAAACTCAAAGGGACGATCGCTGAGCTTAACACCCTGACCCTGCAGCTGCAAAAAGAGCGGGATTTTCATGCGGCGCTTTTAAATACCGCCAGCAGCGTTATCGCAGTGATGGACAGAAGCGGAAAGATCGTCTCGGTCAATGAGGCGGTCCTAAGGATAACCGGCTATCAAAAGAGTGAACTGGAGGGCCAAAAGATCTGGCAGGTGCTGATTCCCCATGCGCTGCGCGACAGGATCCAGGAGTACTTCAGGTCACTGGTTGCCGGGGACTTCCCCAGCAGTTATCAAAACGAGTGGCTGACAAAATCCGGGGAACGGGTACCTTTTGCCTGGTCAAACTCCTGTACGGTCGATACGCAGGGGGAGGTAGAGTATATTATCGCCGTGGGTATCGATATGACGGAACTCAAACACTCCGAACAGACGATCCGGGCGCTGATCAACTCTCCTTTGGATGCGATGACCCTGCTTTCGATCGACGGTAAGATCATGGAGATTAACAGTGTCGGCGCAGAGGCACTCGGTACTACGGTCGAAGTGCTTAAAGGTGAGGACTTGAGTGAATATCTGCCCCCGAAGCTGCTTCAAGATCGCAGCCGCTACTTTTATGAGGTGATCACGCAAAAGGAGCCGGTGGAGTTTGAAGAGCGGTATGAGGGAAGATTTCTTAACCACCACCTCTATCCTATCGAGGATGTCAACGGTACGGTGATGCAGGTCTCGCTCTTTTCCCGTGATGTGACACAGCTGCGACTTACCCAAAAGAAGCTGGAACGCTACATGGAGCTGGTGAATGAAAATGTCATTACCTCAAAGACCAATAAAAAAGGGATCATCACGGAAGTGAGTGACGCTTTTTGCCGCATCTCCGAATACTCCAGAGAGGAGCTTGTCGGCAAAGCACACAATATCGTGCGTCATCCCGATATGCCGGCATCGCTCTTTAGCGAAATGTGGGAGCGGATAAAACAAGGGCAGACCTGGCGCGGTGAGATCAAAAACCGCAAGAAATCGGGGGGATTTTATTGGGTCGAGGTGATGATATTTCCCGAAAAGGACGAGGAGGGGGAGATCATCGGCTACAACGCGATCCGCCACGATATCAGCGACAAAAAACTGGTCGAGGCCCTTTCGGTAACCGATCCGCTGACGAAACTCTACAACCGCCGTTACTTTGACAAGCTCTTTGCTACCGAGCTAAACCGTGTCAAGCGGGAGCGACAGCTCTTTTGCCTGCTTTTGATGGATGTGGATAATTTCAAGCTCTATAACGATACCTACGGCCATCCCGCCGGTGATGCGGTACTGGAGATGATCGGACGGGTGCTGCAGGAAACGATACGGCGTGCGGGGGATTTTGCGTTTCGATTGGGAGGTGAAGAGTTCGGTGTCATCTACTCGGTGAATGATGCCGATGCTGCTGCAGGCGTCGCCGAAAAGATACGAGAAGCCATCGAATCCGAAGCCGTAGAGCACAAAAAGAACACGGCGTCACCCTATGTGACCGCATCTTTCGGCGTGGTCTATATCGATTTTTCGGCACACAGCCAGGCTGTGGGCGATATGGAAGATCTCTATAAAAGTGCCGACGGAGAGCTTTACGAAGCCAAGGAGAGCGGACGCAACCGTGTCGTGATGCAGGAGTATGCCGCGGGTGAAGCGCAGTAGGGTGAGATCGTGACATTAAAAAAAGCGACTTTTGCAGCCGGATGTTTTTGGGGTGTCGAGGCGGAGTTTCGTACGTTAGAGGGAGTCTTCGACAGCGTGGTGGGTTATACGGGCGGCAGGATGCCACATCCCGCCTATGAAGATGTCCTGACCGATACGACGGGCCATGCGGAGGCGGTACGGGTGAGCTATGACGCTGATAAGCTCTCTTACGAGAGACTGCTTAAAGCCTTTTTCGAGATGCACAACCCCTCGACGATGCCGGGGGAGAAGTACAAATACCGCAGTACGATCTTTTATCATAGTGAAGAGCAAAAAAAGGCAGCCGAAGGTTTTTTGGCCGAACTTAAAGCGGCAAAGCTGTTTGAACTTTCGGTCAAGACGACCATCGTTAAAGCGGGGGTTTTTTACAAAGCCGAAGCGTATCACCAACGCTATTATGAGAAGCGGGAAGCAGGCGTTCCCGAAGGGAGCCTGTAAAAAGGGTTACTTGATATCAAACTGTTTTTTATAGGACTCTTCGAGAGGAGTCTTGTCTTTGTAGTCGATGATATCGCCGATGACGATTTCGATATCACGTGCGGTCTTGGGATCTTTCAAACCTGCTTTAAGTATGTCGTTAGCCTGGGTACGGATAAAGACCGGCAGCATCGGCAGACGGTTTTTGACGGCGATCAGGCGTGAACCCTCTTTGAACTCTTCAAGCTCGGTCCCTTTTTTGTTACGGGTTCCTTCGGGGAAGATAAAGATCGAATCCCCTGCAGCGACGCGCTCTTTGATATCGGCAAAAAATCCGCCCATCTGCTTGGACTCACGGTCGATAAGAATGGTTCCCGCATTACGCGTAAAGGTTCCGAAGAAAAAGGAGTTGTAAAGCTCTTTTTTCGCGATCCAGTAGCCGAAGAGATTGCTCTGTTCCGTGGCCAGCTCGACGATCAGCGGATCGATGACGCTGCGGTGATTGGAAACAAGAAGGTATTTCCCTTCCTCCGGAATCTTTTCGGGATTGATGACTTTGACATGCAGGTTCATCTTCTCCAGAAGCTTCCGGGCATACTCGATACGGTAGCGTTTGCGGTCTGCCGAAGTGGTACTCTTCTTTTTCATCTTGAAACCGTAATAGTTGGTCAGATAGGTTGCGTAAATTGCCATTTTGATCTGATTGAAGGTCAAAGTGATTCCTTATGCGATTTAGTGAGAGTATGATACCTTTTTTTCATTTTTCTAATATTAAATCAGTCGGAAAAACTTTCGCTTTGCGGGTTGAATGGTATAATCACAAAAAGATAAAAAAGTTGGATAGTGTTGATACGCCTTACCCTTAATGATGTCCGTTCGATGAGCGATTTTGATACCTTCAGTGCAGGCTATGACCTTAATGCCGCGCAGCTGAGCGAGATCACCGAGACGACCAAACTCAGCCCCGATATGATGCAGATCCGGGCGGTAACACGGGATGAGAAACTTTTCAAACAGACGATCAACCTTTATGACCGCGGTGAAGCGGTCAAACTTCTGGGGCAGTGCAGCTGTCCGGCAGGCAGTAACTGCAAGCATATCGTTTCGGCGGCATTGGCATTTTTGGACAGCGTGGACGAGCCGCAGTCTGGGCAGGATGAGGGTGAAGATCTGGCCAAATGGCTGCAGCGTCTTGAAGCCGTAAGCGAAAAAAAAGAGCCCGTTTTTTCCACCTCGACCGTGATCCTTTACGAATTGCGACAGACCAAAGATACACGCGGTATAGAGATGAGCATCTATACGGCAAGGGTCTTGAAAAACGGCGGATACGGCAAGGTCAACAAGGCCAGACCGAACAGTCTGTTTAACAGTTATAACCCTCCTGAGTACCTTAGAGAGCAGGACCGCTCCCTTTTAAAGCTTTTTTCCGGAGTGGTCGCCTCGATGAACGTGACAGCCCGTCTGGAAGGGGAACTGGGCAGCCTGATATTGGAAGCGGCGATCAAAACAGGCCGCGCTTTTTGGCAAAAGGGGTACAGTGCGCCGTTAACTCTTGCGGGTGAACGCAGTCTCGCACTGGGCTGGGAGGAGCAGGAACAGGGAAGCCGGATCGTTTTGGATGCGGGCAAGGAGAGTCTGATCATACCGACCCAGCCGCTTTACTACCTGGACAGGAAGAACAAAGAGGTCGGCAGGCTCAAAAGCCGCTTTTCCCATGAACAGATCGGGGTACTGCAAGAGGCGCCGCTTGTGGGCAAAGAGCAGCTTAAAAGGGTCGGCATCGAGCTTGTAAAAAAGGTACCCGACCT
>JBFEYF010000081.1:0-8463 GCA_041562295.1 Sulfurimonadaceae bacterium | reverse complement strand
TGCTGTACCCCGGAAAGCGCTTTTCGCAGTCTCCTTATCAGCTTGTTGCTTTTGACACTGCGTATCTTCTCAGCCTGTTCAAAATCAAACGAGAGGGTAAATATCGGGTTGAGATAGTTTTGAATCCAGTTATCCTCGTCAAAATCATGCAGCTCTATCGTGATCGTAAAGGCGTTTTCAATCGTCTCGCTTCCCCCTTCGATGGGACGGTAAACACCTACCGCCGTACTGACGTTTTTCACAAAGAGCTCAGCTTTATGCTCCTCTATGACCGCTTCGAACTTTCTCGCTAACGCATCACTTCCCTCAAGATCCACAGATTTGTCCAGCTGTACCGAAAGCGTCAACGAGTCCGCATCCATACGCGGGAAAAACTGAAACTTGGAGGCCTTGAGACTTATAACGGTCAGGACCGGGATGATAATTACAAAAAGCGCCAGAAAGCTCTTCTTATAATGGACCAGGAAGTGCAGGACTTTGGCATGAAAAGCGTAGATCTTATGCCAGTCATACATCTGTTCATTACGTTTTAACAGGTGTTTGGCATGCAGCGGTAAAAAGAGAAAGGACTCTAACAACGAAGCGATGATGGTCGTAGAGATCACTATCGGGATCATAACGACAATGGCACCCATACTGCCTGAGATGAGAAGCATCGGCATAAAAGCGAACACCGTCGTAGCCGAAGCGATCAGAACCGGTGCGACCACCTCTTTGGTACCCAGCAGCACCGCCTGGTAGCGTTCATGACCTTCGTCTAGGTGGCGCTGTATATTTTCTGAGACGATAATCGCATCATCAACGACGATACCGATCGTAATCAAAAGGGCTAAAAGGGTAACCATATTCATACTCAGACCAAACAGGTAGAGTGTCGCTATGGCGATCAAAAATGAAAAAGGGACCCCGAACAAAATTACAACAGCCAGACGGGGACTGATCATATAGTAGATGATCAACCCGACCAGAATCAATCCCATCAGGATGTTTGATGTCACGGTGTCCAGACGGTCCTTGATACGCTTGGATCGGTCCAGGGAGACATCAACTCTTGTATCGGGAAAACTTTTCTCAAAACGCTTGATTACGCTTCGGATCTCTTCGGAGATCTTAATAGCATCCCCCGAGTCAGCCTGCAGTACCTCCAGGGTGATGGACCCCGCCCCGTTAAAACGCGATATCGTATCATCCTGCGGATAACCGATCGTGATCTGGGCAACATCAGTCAGATAGAGCTTCTTACCCGAAATACTTAAAAGCGTCTCACTCCACCGCTTCAGGTCGGTCTTACCGTCTTGTGTAGAGATATAGACATGGTTAAGTTTTTGGTCAACATTACCTACGGGGTAGATATAGGAAAAGCCCTGGATAGTACTGATCACTTCGCTGTTTTCCAGTCCGTATGCCTGAAGTTTTTGGGTATCGAGCGTGATATCGATCTGCAGATCGGCATCCCCGTAGATGATCACATCAGAGATATGCTCCATCCCCCTGACACGGGTCTGCAGCTCTTTACTGCGTTCCAAAAGCTCCCCGGTCCCCAGCGTTTTGGATGAGAGTGTCAGGTTGATCAGCGGACGGTTACGCTTAAGAATCGTCACGGCCGGATCGTTCATATCTGCCGGAAAATTGACCCTTGCCAGCGCTACGGCATCTTTAAACTCATCAATGATCTCGTTGGGATCGATACCGTCATCAAGCTCCGCCTTGATGACAAAGGCACCCGACTGAATCGTCGAACGCACCTCTTTGACCCCTTCGATCCCCGTTATCTCCTCTTCGATATCGGTGACGGCAAAATTATTAAGACTTTGAGGACTGGCACCCGCATAGGCACCGGATACCGTAATCGCATTGAGCGAGACATTGGGGAAAAGCTCTTTGGGAATCAGTCCGTACGAGACCGTACCGATAAAAAAGACTAAAGCCAGCAGCGTATAGTTTAGCCTGGCATTATCGACGAAATATTTGATGATCCTGTTCATAGCGTACCCTCAGTCCCTATCTTCTCATAAAGATTAAGCAGTTCCGCCTGCTTTTGCAGTTCAATAATCTGCAGATCGATCTTCTTTGCCTTAAAAGCGTTTTGACTCTTTAAAAGTTCTATAGCGTCTTTATCCCCGGAGTCTACCAGGGCTTTCATCTTGGCAAGCACCTCTTTATAAAGGGTTATCGTCTCCCGCGCCAATGCCGCCTGCTTTTTTAGGTGGGTGACTTTTGTAACGGTCTTCTCATAAAAGAGCGCGATCTCTTTAGATTTTTCCTCTAGTTGGCTCTGGGCTTTGAGCATATCGATTTTGGCACTCTCGATCGTGCGTCCCCTGTTGATATCAAAAAGCGGCATCGAAAACCTGAAACCGTACTGTAAATACTCTGATTGTGCATCGTAAGGCGTAAAACTTTCCGAAAAGGTCTGGTCGATACTTTTGCTGTAGTTATAGGATGCAGAAAGCGATAGCTGGGGCAGGTAACTGGTCAGTGTCACGCCGTGGGCATAATCCTTTTGCCGAAAATCCTGACGCATCTGCCCCAGCTCTATATGGGTCCGTGTAAAACGCTTCTTATCCAGAAGCTGTAACTGCGGCAATGAGACCTTCTGATAATCGGCATCCGAAAGCATAGAGAAGGTGTAAAGCTGCTCTGCTTTTTGAGCCAAAAGCGCTTCAAGTGCACTTTGGGCATCGTTGCGCGCGATGACTGAGAGGTTAAAACTGCCCAGATCCATCTCACCGGCATGAAGGCTTTCTTTGTTAAAAGCCGTCTCCGCTTCACGATCTTGGACGCTCAAGCGTGCTTTTTGGATAGAGAGATCGGTAATACGCAGTGCGATGATACTGCTTATCACCTCTTTGATCAGAGCCCGTTCGCCAAGCTTCAGTCCCAGTCTGTTGTAGTAAGCGTTGGCAGAGGCATATTTGAGTGCATAGTAGATACCGCCGCTTTTAAAGATCGGCTGATCTATCGAGACAGATCCGGAGTAGTTTTGCTGCTGCTGTCCGAACTGCTCTTTAAAGCTTCCCGAATAACTCCCGTTTACAGGCTCGATCCAGGAGTCTCTTAAAATCTTGGTCTGGGCTTCATTTTTTTCAAAATCGAGCTGAAGCTGAAGGTTTTTCTCTTTGGATAGCAAATCGGGATCAAACGTCTGACCGTACAGACCATGCAGTAAGACAATAGCGATAAGACCCACGCGCATGCATGCTCCCTAAAAAGATTTCTTGCAATTATAAAGGCTTTAAGTCAATACAGAGTAAACAAAAAGACAACAGGGACAGGCGCTCTAGCCCCGGGGGAGATCAATATTACTTGATTGTGCCTTTGAGTCTGCGTACAGCATCCTCTTCATCATCCTGACGCATAAAGTGTTCACCGACCAAAAAGGCATCGACACCGATCTTGTTCAGCTCTACGACCTGTTCATGATCATGGATCCCGCTTTCGGCTACGATGATCTTACCGTTGGGGATCAACGGTATCAGCTTCTCACTCAGGCTCATATCCATCTCAAAAGTCTCCAGGTTCCTGTGGTTGATTCCGATAATGTCCGAACCTGCTGCAATTGCTTTTGTCAGATCCGATTTGTCATGGATCTCAACCAATGCTTCCATACCGAGTTTACGGCTGTACTCTAAAAGCTTTTTGAGATCTTTTCTTGAAAGTGCTTTGGCGATCAAAAGGATAAAGTCCGCACCGTATACCAGTGCCTCCAGGATCTGGTACTCGCTGACGATAAAATCTTTACGCAACAGAGGGAGCGAGACATAACGGCGAAGCTGTGTAAGGTATTCGATGTTGCCCTGAAAAAAGTGGGGTTCGGTCAATACCGAAATCGCATTGGCACCGCCTCTTTCATAGGCCTGTCCGATCGTCAAAGGATCGAAATTCTCACGGATCACCCCTTTGCTCGGGCTTGCTTTTTTGACCTCTGCGATAATCTTGTAAGGGTCCTCTTTGGTTGAAGTCAAAAGCGGTCGCGGATCGCGCGGCATATACCCGTTAAAAGCGAGTGACTTGCCAAGCCACTCCATCGAGAACTCTTTTTCCCGCTTTTTAAGATCCTCTTTGGTCTTTTTTATAATATCATCTAAAATCAAACTCATCTGTCCTTTAAAAAATTACTTTTTACACTTTTTTATCAGTTTATAATGTGTTTCGACCTCTTCATACTCCTGGTCTAATACATTTTTAGCTTTCTTTATCGTCGAAAGTGCTTTTTTACACTGGTTCAACTTATAATAACCCCACGCCAGTGAGTCCAGGAAAAAACCCGAATCGGTCTCGATAGCCAGAGCCTTGTTGACGTACGCTATTCCCTCTTTGACATCCACATCATGATCGATGAGCAGATACCCAAGATAGTTCAGATAGGTCGCATCGGGTTTTGCTTTAACGACGTCTCTTAAATTATCGATCACTTCCCCGACCACTCTGGGCGTAATCTTTTTGGTCCCTTCATAAAGCGATATCGCATACTGTGCCTGATAGTAAGGCTTTTTTGTCTGCAGATAGAGTTTCTGGGACAGACCTATAGATTTGTCATAAACCTTTTGGGCCATGTAGAGTCTTAAAAGCAGTTCATCATTAAACGCACTCTCTTCCAAGAATCTAACCAGATTGTAATTGTCACGGTTATAGGCATACGCCTGGATAATACGTTGCGCATATTCGGCCTGCTTGGTTAAAGCATACAATCTTTTATAGATCGAAATCATACCAAGAGTATCATCCATATCACCATAAAATGATGCAAGTTTTTGACAAATTTTGACAGAACAGCCGTGAATCCTGCTGTGACTTTCCAAATAGGAGATCGCTTCCCGCTTTTGGCCCAGCTTCAGATACATAATCGTCGTCAAATCCGAAAGGATATCTTCGTTTTTGTCTATCGCATAGGCACTCTCTAAATATTTCAGTGCCGAGATATAATTGTTTTGGATCAGATAAAGCGATGCGACGCGCTGATAATCCTGGGGCTCTTTTGTGACAGCAAGAAGGGTAAATGCCGCCTTTTTAGCCTCTTCGATCTCTTGTAATGCACTCAGTACTGCGACCTGGTAACGCAACAGGTGTTTGTTATGCGGTGCCTCTTCAAGATAACTTTGCAGCTCTTTTAAGAGCGGTTTGTAGCGTTTTAGATGGTACTGCTGCTTGAAATACTCTAAAAGATATTCCGATTTATGGCTCTGATCATAAAGCTCTTTATATACCGCAGAGCTTTTTTCATAGATACCGGCTTTGGCAAGACTAAGAGCTTGAAAGATCATTTTGTCTTCGCCTATAAAGCTTTTGAGATTGCCGGCGGGCTCATTTTGACCGAACTTCGAACTACAGCCGGTCAACAACAAGATCATAACCGGTATACCGATAAGCAGGAGTCTACGCATCTTCAGCCTCGTCAAATTTCACGCCCGGGCACTCTTTGGCCAGCTCATCCTTATGCGTTTTGAAGTAATCCCAAAACGGAAAGGTGCGGCACTGAAGCGGCCGTGCTTCATAAATTTTGCATCCGTTACGCTCACGGTCATAAAAGATACAATCATACGAATCATTATAGCGTACCTCTTTGATAGAGTAACGGTTTTTGACTTTAATCAGGTAGTTATCTTTTAGCTCTTCGAGCGTAATGTCCAAAAGCTCGGCGATCGACTCATACTCTCTTTTCTTGGCATAGATATAGCCGCTCTCTCCGGTACAGCACCCGCCCTGACAGCTGGCGCAGGCGCTGGGGTCAAAGCTGTAATTAAAACCATCTTCTCTCAACATACTTCTATATCTCGCATTTTATACTGTGTGTCCCGGCACTGGCATAGATCAAAGCAGCCTCTTCACTGAACTGCTCTCCCTCAAATGCTACAAGCGGGGGATGGGTACGGCACAGGGATTTAGAGCCTTTACGTGCATGAATCATCACCAAGGTAGCCATTTTACCCGCTTTGGGATAAACAAAACGTATATCCTCGGCTGTCAGTTTCGCGTTGTGAAGCGAAACCAGCAGTTTTTGCAGCTGCTGGGGGTCGTAACAGAAGATAAAACGCCCTCGGGGAGAGAGCATCTTGGAAGCTTTGGCGATAAACTCGTCAATCGGGAGATGCTCGTTATAGCGTGCGGTATGGCGGACACTGTCCTCGCTTTGCATCACCCCGCCGTGATAAAACGGGGGGTTGGAGATGATCGTATCAAAAGCATCCGTAGCGCTATAGTGCAAAAAGTCACTGTGTACAACCTCACTGCGGATGCCGTTTACCTCGGCATTTTTGAGTGAAAAGCGGTAAAAAAGTTCCTGCTTTTCCACCTGGGTCAATGAGACAGGCAGTTCTCTGGCTATGAGCAGACCCAAAATACCGCTGCCCGAACCCACTTCCAAAAGTGTGCCCCTGATAGGAAAGGAGCGTATAAAATCATATAAAAAAAGCGTATCACTGTTAAAACAGTACCCCTTATGAGGCTGGTAAATTTGCACGCTTTGCCCTTTTTGCTATAATGGTGACATTATATCCTTGTAAGGCTTAAAATGATTATCATTCCGGCACGATTAGAGTCCACACGTTTTCCCCAAAAAGTGATCGCCGATATCGGCGGTTTGCCTATGGTGGTACGTACTGCAAAACAGGTGATGCATCTTGATGATGTATGTATCGCCACCGATTCCCAAAAGGTAATCGATATCTGCGCCCAATATGAGATCAAAGCGTTGATGACATCAACGACACATAAAAGCGGTACCGACCGTATCAACGAATGTGCGGCACTTTTAAAACTCAAAGATGACGATCTGGTTATCAACCTTCAGGCTGATGAGCCCTTTATCGAACCCGAGGTCGTTGAGGCGATGATCACGCGGCTTAAAGAGCTTCAAAAGAGCAAAACAGATTTTGTAATGGCAAGCTGCTACAATGCGATCAATAACGAAACCGCGGATGATCCGAACCTGGTCAAGGTTGTCTTGGATGCCGATCATAACGCCATCTATTTTTCACGTTCGATGATCCCCTATAACCGCAGCGGCAATGCCAACTATTTCGGTCACCTGGGGATCTACGGATTTGACAAAAAAAGCCTTCAAGCTTTTTGTACGCTTGATGATGCCCCGATAGAAGATATCGAAAAGCTTGAGCAGCTGCGTGCCATCTATCACGGCAAAAAGATCTCTATGATCAAAGTCGCATCGACCAGCTTCGGCATCGATACTAAAGAGGACCTTGAACGGGCCAAAAAGATCTTTTTATCTTAAAAGGAGTACCTTTGGGTATTACAACGCACCACTTTTCTATCCAATCCTCTACTGAAGTAGACAACGTCGTTTCAGAGATCGGCGAATGCAGCCAGGAACATATGCTGGTACATATCGCAGCCTATATGCACAACACCGTTATGGTGCATAACCTTATCACCCAACTGGAGAGAAAATTTCCTCAGGTGCAGATCGTACAGCTTCCCAACGAAAAAGAGGCGGGAACTGTCATCACACTCTACACCTACGGTGATGATACGGCAAAGCTTTTGGAAGAGAAGAGTCTAAACAACTGTGATGTGGCACTCAACCAGCTCTCCCACGAAAACGTCCTTTTACAAGATCAGCTGCAGCAGTCCAAGCAGGAACTTTTTAAACACTACTTTACCGATACCCTGACAAAACTTCCCAACATCTATCAACTCAGAGAAGACCTTCAGGACAATGACGAAGACACCCTGATAATTCTTACGATCGACAACTTCAAAATCATCAACGACTTCTACGGCTATGTCGCCGGCGACTTCCTTTTGGAACAGCTTGCCAACCGTTTGAAAAAATCGATAGAAAATGCCAAAACCTACCGTCTTTCGGGTTCGGAGTTCGGTATTACGATTCGACAATCTTTTGACTTTTATGCTTTGAAAAACTTCCTTACCGATCTTTGTGAAGAGTTCAAACACCTCTCCTTTGAATATGCACAGACGGTTGTCTACATGGACTTAACCTTCGCCTCTATCCCGACAGCCGACCGTGACGAGATCTTTTCCAAGGTGAGTATGGCACTGCAGTATGCCAAAAAGATGCAGCAGCCCTTTTGGATCTATGAAGACCGGATGCATTTTCAAAATGAGTATGAGAGCAATCTGAAAACCTCGGTCAATATCAGAAAATCGATCCTCGATTCGGGCATCGTCCCCTATTTTCAGCCGATCATCTGTAACAAGACCAATAAAGTCGTCAAGTTTGAGTGTCTCTCGCGCCTGATCGACAATGCCGGCAATATCCTCTCGCCCAAGCACTTTATCCCGATCGCCAAGACGATCAAAGTCTACAATGAGGTAACCCGCACGATCATCAATAAATCGTTCGATACCTTTATGGGAACGAACTACCTCTTTTCACTCAACATCTCCATTGAGGACATCATGAGCCAGGAGATCTACAGTTTTATTATGGAGAAACTGAAAAACTCCGGTCTGGGACCTCAGGTCACCTTCGAACTGCTGGAG
>JBFEYF010000080.1:0-8501 GCA_041562295.1 Sulfurimonadaceae bacterium | reverse complement strand
CCAAGACCGATGCGAAAGCTCCGTTTTGCCCAATCCCAAGATGTTTCAGATGGGGCCATATCGCCTCCCCCTCGACCAGGAATCCGGTAGGTTCGCCTTTGCCGTTACGCACGTAATAGTGGATGCCGGGCCGGGGGTCCGGAGTCTCTTTGGTGATACCCAAAAACTCCAATGCTTTAGAGTTGGCCCACGCCTGATGACCGTTATTGGATACGAAAAAGGCCTTCGCATCGGGGAAGATCTTATCCAGGATCTCTTTTGTCGGCCCCTTGGGACCAAAAGCATAGGGGTAAAAACCGAATCCCGTCACGACATCGGTCTCGGGATGATCCTCTTTAAAAGCCTGCAGTTTCGCCAGGATCTCTTTTTTGCCTTTGGTCGCTATCAGGTTGATCCCCATATTCGAAAGAAGCGATGCGGCGGCGATATGGGTGTGGGCATCGATAATCCCCGGCATCACAAAACGCTTTTTCGCATCGATGACCAGGCTCTCCCCGTTTTTATAACTGAGCGCCGTAATGTTGGAACCGATATAGATGATCTTTCCCTCTTTGATCACCATAGCCGAGGCGTAGGGCTGCTCCTCGTTGACCGTATAGATCGTCGCATTATGGATAATCGTGTTGGCTTTAAGAAAAAAGGTTGTCACTATTAGGATTAAAACTGTCCGGTACATTCGGCATCCTTCACGATTGTTTCACACAATTATAGTACAATGAGCTGATAAAAAGTATAAGGCGGGATGTGCAAAAAAGCTCTCTTAAAAAATTGTTACTTTTAGAGGACGACCTCAACCTTAACGAGACGCTTACCGAATTCCTGGAAGAGTCGGGGTATGCAGTCACCAGCGTCTACAGCGGCAGCGATGCACAGGATGCCCTTTATGAGTCCCCCTTCGACCTGCTCATTCTGGATGTCAACGTACCCTCCCCCAACGGCTTTGAACTTTTGCAGCATGCCAGGAGTGAAGGGGTAACGACGCCGGCGATCTATCTGACGTCGAGAAACGGTATCGAAGATCTCAAAGAGGGGTATGAGAGCGGATGCGATGATTATCTTCGCAAACCCTTTGAGATGCAGGAGCTGAGACTTCGTATCGATACCCTGATCCAGCGCAATTTTTTTCATAATCCCTCACAAAAGCTTCAGCTGTGCGAACATATCAGTTACGATACCGCTTCGGACACCCTCTATCATGATGAGCGGGAGATACCTTTGCATGCCAAGGAGAAGCGTCTGTTAAAACTCTTTTTGATGCACCCCGACGAACAGCTCACACATGAGGCGATCAGTGATCACCTCTGGGACTATGATGAGATGCCAAGCGACCAGTCGTTACGAACCTATATCAAAAACCTGCGAAAAATCCTGGGAAAGGACCGTATTGTCAGTATCAAACGCTACGGCTATAAATTTAGCACGCAGTGAATTTCGTTCACTGCGCGCTTTTTTTCTGCTTTATATCCTCCTATCGCTGCTGATTTTGGGTCTGCTTGCAGGCTTTTACTACACTTACGAAAAAGAGCAGATGCTCAGCGGCTGGCGTCTGTCACTGCAGCAGCAAAGCCAAAGCTATCTGGCTGCTTTAAAGTTCAGGCATGACCATATCTCCCGGGATTACACCTATCCCCGCGATGCCCGCTTTCAAAGTGCCATTTATGACATCGACCGGCAGCTGATCTTCTCTACTTTGGATAACCCCGATACCGATCTTGTCCGGGTCATCCGGCTCGACAAGGGGTATATCCAGTTCGTTTTGCAGCCCGAATACTACTATCTGGGGGCAAAATATCTGGTTTTGGAAGTCAAAGATGACGCCTTGTGGCATCAAAATGCTCTTCGCACTATCACTATCACGGCCTTGGGTTCGATCCTCCTGCTCGCTTTGCTGGGGTGGTATATCGCCAAACTTTTTTTGCGTCCGATGCGCCGCGCCATAAGGCTGCTCGACCGCTTTATCAAAGATACGACCCATGAGCTTAATACCCCGGTTACGGCGATACTCTCCAATATCGAAACACTGCAGACACTCTCGCTTGACCCCAAGACACAAAAGAAGATCAACCGTATCAGGATCGCATCGCGTACCCTTTCGACGTTGTATGATGACCTGACCTATCTGATTTTGCATCATAATGTCGCTTCACAGGATGAGAAGGTCGATCTCTCGGCACTTCTTTGGGAACGTATCGACTATTTTCATCTTGCTTTGGAACAAAAAAAGATCACGGTGACAACCGCTATAGAAGCTTCGGTTATACACAAAATCGACCGGCGCAAGATCAGCCGGGTTATCGACAATCTTATCTCCAATGCGATCAAATATAACCGTATCGGAGGAAGTATCCACTTCCTTTTGACCCCAGAACTTTTGAGTATCGAAGATAGCGGTCAGGGTATTGCCAAAGAGGATATACCGCTTATTTTCGACCGCTATATGCGCCTCGATAAAGTTACCGGAGGATTCGGTATAGGGTTAAACATCGTTGCCAAAATCGCCAAAGAGTACGGTTTGACGATCGATGTCACATCCGAATTGGAAAAGGGTACCAGGATAGAACTGAAATGGAGTCAGGATGCGTAACTTTTTTATCTACCTGCTATTGAGCGTTTCTCTTTTTGCCCAGGAAAATTTTGCTGCAAACTGCCTGAACTGTCATCAAAAGCTTGAGATCGGATTTGAGAAGTTTTATATGCAGTATCTGATCAAGTTCTCTACCAAGGAGCGGATCCGTGAAGCGATGTTTTACTATTTGAGAGATCCTAAAGCACAACAGAGCGTTATGGAAGATTACCTCATTGAAAAGCTGGGTATTATGCCTAAAATCGGGATATCAGATAGAGAGCTGGGGAGGATGATCGATATCTATATTCAAAGATATGATCTTAAGGGGAAGCTGCGCTAGGCAGCTTGTAAAGGTTTTAGATCGTACACTTCTTTGTTGCCAGACATAGCGGGCAGAAGTTTGCCAGACCCGCCGCCAAAGGGAGCAGTCCCAAATAAAACCATGCGATACCTGTAACCGCACCGGCAGCGATAAGTGAGGTACCCACTGTGATTCGAACCGGACGGCACGCTTTTTTAATTTTATCAAATGTATTCATAGCAATTTCCTTAATATATAGAACAAAATTATATTATATATAACTTAAACATATATTATATGGACGAACTGATATGAAACCGTCAACTTTTGCTACTTAAAGGCGCTGATATACTCAGAGAGCGCCTTGATCTGCTCCGCACTCAAACGGCTGGCCTGGGCTTTCATCACCATCTTCATCGTACCCCCGTAGCTGCCTTTTTGATACCCTTTAAGCGCCGTCTCTATCTGCTGGGCGGTCAGATCCTTGATCAGCTTGCTTTTGCCCATCGCTTTAAGCTCTCCGTTAGCCCCGTGGCACCCTTTACAGCTGTTATAAAGGGGGTTAGCCATCAACTGGGCGCCTAGTGTCGCAATCATCAGTGTCAAAATTAACTTTTTCATCATCTTCTCCTAAATATATATGCAGTAAGCTGCCTGGGCACTCTGCCGAAGAGAACCCAGTGTTAACGTAATCCTATGGGCTTTTGCTCATAGGGTGTGTTTATCCACACGAAGGGACGTTACCCGAGTCGCTGGCGTACTTGACCGCAAAATCTTTGACATGCTGCAGTTTTTTCCAGCTATTTTTGCGTATTAAAACCTTTTTCGCTTTCGGGAAACGCTGGCTGAACTCCTCGATAAAGGCTTCACCCTCATCCTCAAAAAGCTCTTCCCACTCCTCTACTGTGTGCAGTGAGGCAAACTTGGTACCGTTCATGCCGAACTTCGCTTTTAAGGTTTTTAAATAGATTTTCTGGCCTTTTTTAGCATCGGCTAGTAGTGCCGTACTTCCCAGGCTTCCTAAGATAACTGTGATAAGCAGTGTCTTGATCAACGTTTTCATTTTCCATCCTTTGTCAGGGGCGAACCCCTTTTGAGATGTCTCAGTATAAAACGCTATTGTGGATTGATTGTGGAAGAGAAAGTTCTGTGTACGAAAACGTATTAAAGAGGTTGGGCCATCCAATATTCGATAGTCGTGCGCGCTTCGCTTGAGAGTTTGGCGAAATCTCTCAGACACCACTCAAAGTAGTCCCTGTCCTGAGAGACCATCTGCTCAAAGCTTTGCCCCTTATATTTGCCAAAGCCTATGGTCTTGATCAGCGCCGGCTGGTTACTCAGCTCGATCAGGGCATCTATTGAGTTCTCTACATGCCCTAACAGGTGGTTTAACAGCAGCTTGGTCACGATCACATCACCCAGTGCCCGGTGCGCTTCGACACTGACACCCAAGGCCTGTGCGATGTTTTTCTCCTCTTTATAAAGGCCCAGTTCGTAGCGCAGATACTGCAGTGCATGCCGCGGTGTAGAGAGCAGGTGTTTGGAACAGACCAGGGTATCGACAACCTTCCCTTCCCAGACAAAACCGTGATTGTATAAAACGCCCAGATCGAAGGGGGCATTTTGTATGACGATGGTGTTTTCGGGGCGGTTGAGTTTTTGAAGCATCTTAAAACTTGGCGTCTCATGCAGCGGGGGCTTATCTTCAATCATCTCATGCGTGATATGATGAACCGCCATAGCGTTGGAGGTGATGGAACGCTCATTTTTGGCCAGGTCCGAATAGGCCTCCCAACTCCCTTCACTGTGGACCAAAAAGGCCAACTCACAGATGCGGTCATCCTCTTTTTTCCTTCCCAGGGTTTCGGTATCGAGTATGATCATTGCCACGTTACAACTCCTTTTCTATCTGTCTGGCATAAAAAGCGACACTTTTAAGCTCTTTACGGGCCAGATCTGTTTCTATCGTTTCCAAAAGTTTCTGATGCGCCTGTGAGGGGTTTGCGACCAGATAGGCTATCACCGCCTCGACACGCTCAAACCTTCTGCTCTTTTTCCGTTTTGGGCGCCGTGCCAGACGCTGCCAAAGATACAAAGAGCCCATCCCCAGCACAAACGACAACAGCGACCACCCTAAAAGCCTGTAGTCGATATCCCAACTTTGGCTAGGATACTCAACACTGTCCAGCAGCTCATCCCGTTTGTGTGCCTGCGCGGCTACCGTAAAGTGTCGCGCTTTTAGATGCAGCGTCTTCACCTTCTTCTCGCTAAGGTCGAAATAGACGATCTTGCGATCGGGCACGGTAAAGTTACGGTCGCTGATAAAAGCGTAACGCCACTGGGTATAGCCGCGGTACCCTTTGGCCCCCAACTCGTACCGTATAACGGGTTCGCTTTTATAGATCGTCACACCGCTGATATTAAAATCAAAGGGCTCGATACTTTTAAAGTTCCCTTCGCCGATCAGCTCCACCATCAGCTGCAGCGGTTCGAAGGGCTTCAGCTCGGACTTGTTCCAGGCTGACTTCATCTTAAACGTCCCCGCGACGGTGTTCGATATTCCGCTTTCATGCACGACCACTTTTTTAGAAGGTGTCATGATGCGCGTATCGGTAAACTCCAGCTCTTTGGCATTGTCCCGTCCGATGATCGTCTCATTAATAGAAGCCTGCGTCGTTTTACGCATCAAAACAGGCACGCTGAAGTCATAGACCCCGGGCTTGGTCACTTTGGCGATATAGCGGTAGGTCACATGCCGTTTATCATCGCCTGTTCTGTTCTCAAAATCATACTTCTCAAAAGTAAACCCCTCGAACTTCGGTTCAAACTCGATAAACATCAAAGGGGCACGGTCGCTGAAATAGCAGTCAAAACTCACCAGTACCGGTTCATCTTTATACAGCTCCTCTTTGGCAAAAGTAACCTTCCACTCATAGGAACCGAACAAAAAAAGCGGTATAAAAAGTAGACTACCAAGGATTTTTTTCACTGTAACTCCCTTTGTTGATCTGTGTATACTGTTTGGGTGAAAGCCCGACATCTTCTCGCCGCGTCGACTGCAGCGTGCGCTTTTTCGAACTCATCTTGGTCTTCCCCGCACCCTGGGTCGATTTTCCCTGCTGTGAAGCGTTCTCGTTTTGGGACTCTTTTTTCTTGCCCCCTTTACTGTTGGCCTTACGCTCCATCGTATCTTCGGTCGCTTTTTTCTGGTTCAGACCTTCGGGCATCTCTTTTTTATCCTTCAACAGACTCACTTGCAGCAGATTATCCCGGGTCTCGGGTTTATCATCAAGTATCAGACTCTGCCGGTAATACTCTGCCGCCTTAGTGTAAAGCTGCTCCTGGGCAAAACAGTTGGCGATGTTATAAAGCAGTGCCGCCTTGCGTTTGGGGTCTGTTGTCTTGATACGGCTAAAAGTAAACCGCGCCTGGGCATACTCACCTGCTTTAAAATAGGCGTATCCCAGATTATAAAGCGTCTGCCAGTTTTTGTCACCTACGGATTCCAAAGCCTGGGCCGAGCGTTCATAATCGGCCTGGGCAAGCGCGGCGTCCGCACGGTAGAGATAGAAGAAATCAAAGACCCCCGCTTGAAGATCGGTTGCCGGAAAAGAGAGCAGTACCACGGCGATGTAGCGTGAGAGTATCGACGTCGATGCCAGCATAAAAAGTATCAGCGCCAAAGCCAGAGGCAGATAAAAAAGCTGAACCTGTACGATCTCCTTGGAGCGGCTGGTCTGCATCGCCGCCTGCGCATGGATCGCCTCCAGAAGTTCGCCCATATCATCGCTGTAACGGTAAAACTCCCCCTGCGTCGCATCGGCGATCACCCGCAGTTCGGGGTTGAGTGCGGAGATGACGATCTCCCCTTTATCATCCACGATGATCTCTCCCCTGTCACTTTTTAAAGAGGCCCCGATATCGGTCGCCATACCTACGGTGTAGACATGAATAGCGCGCTCTTTGGCAAAGGCTATCTGCTCTTCAAAACTTCCTTCGGCGCCGTCGGTAAAGATCACCAGCTGTTTGTTCTCCAAGAGCGTCAGCTTATCCGCCAGCTCAAAGACCGAAGCCAGATCCGTTGACTTGGAGACGATATGCTCCCCGTTGACACGGTCAAACAGTTCCATCAGCAGCGCTTTGTCATCCGTCATCGGAGAGAGGATAATAGCCGAAGAGGTAAAGCCGATGATCGCAAACTTATCTTTAGGCGAACGCTCTACCAGCGACTTTAAAAGCGTTCGGGCTCTGTCCAGCCGGGTTGGGGTGATATCATCGGCTTTCATCGACGCCGAAAGGTCGATGGCGATCACGATCTCCGTGCCCAGGTTCTCTACCTCCTGAACCCCTTTTTGTGCAACCGGCCGGGCAAAAGCGACCAGGATTAAAAAGAGCACAAAGCTTAAAAGTAAAATCTTGCGGCGCTCTTTGGGCTCCGGTGATTTACGGTAGACCCTGTAGATAAGAGGAAGCGCCAATAGATAAAAAAAGATGACATAGGGATAGATGAAACTCATTGCGCACCCTCCAGACGGCTTTTGGAATAAAGCAGAAAAAAGAGCAGTGCCAAGGCTAACGGGATCATGAACCAGTAATCCTTATAGAGGTAGTCTCTGCTTCGCAAATGGGACCGTTCCAGCGTGTCGATCTGTTCATACACCTCTTTGAGGTCATCGCTTCGCTTGGCATTAAAAAAGGCACCGTTGCCCTCTTTGGCGATCTTTTCCAGCATCGCACCGTCATAGTTGGTCTCTCTGCCCATGCCGATCGTATAGATCCTAACTCCCCTGCTTCGGGCCTCATCTACGGCCTGTTTGGGTGAGACAGAGCCGCTGTTGTGCTTGCCGTCCGTTAAAAGTATGATCACCTTCGATGAAGCCTCGCTGCTTTGCAGTGCGACCAAAGATTCATGGATACCGTCACCGATCGCGGTGTTTTCGCCCGCCATCCCCAGGCTCAGATACTCGATCATCTGCGAAAGCGCCTCTTTCTCATACGTCAGCGGCGTCGCGATAAAGGCGAAGTCTCCAAAGAGCACGACCCCGATATTGTCCTGCAGGCGTGTTTTGACAAAGTTTTGCACGATCGCTTTGACACTCTCAAATTTTGTCAGCATCGTATCCTCAGAGTCAAACCCCCGCGCCTGCATCGATCCGCTGGCATCCAGTGTCAATACCATGGCGATACCGTTTCGGTTTTTCGGATCAAAAGGGTTGACAGTTACGGGTGAAGCCAGAGCCGTCAAAAGCAGCAGTGCCGTCAGCAGTTTGTACCAAAAACGGCGGTCGATATTGCCCTGGTGGATCGAAAAAAAGTTCAGATGGACAAAATAGCGCTGTTTGGCTTTTTCGCGGCACCGGTAAAAACAGTAGATGATAAAGGGTACCAGGATAAAAAGCTCAGGATATTCAAAACCAAACATAAAAACTTACCTTAAAAGAGTCACAACAGGGATTCCGTGTTAAAAAAAGAAGATTATATCAAAACTTTCAAAAAACCCTTGACAAAGGGTGATTCATTTTGTATAATTCCAGCTCAATTTAACAACAATGTCTCATTAGCTCAGTTGGTAGAGCATCTCACTTTTAATGAGGATGTCGATGGTTCGAGTCCATCATGGGACACCACTTTTTT
>JBFEYF010000079.1:0-8574 GCA_041562295.1 Sulfurimonadaceae bacterium | reverse complement strand
GTAATAACTGATAATATGATCTTTAAGCAGGTTCAGCTCATAGACGATATAGGAGTTTCGCAAGTTCTCACCCTGTAAAAGGCTGGAGACATTCAACGGCTGCACCACTTTGATAAAACGGTCTAAAACGGCAGCGATCTCCACGAGGATCAACTGGTTACCTGTTGAGATGAAGTATTTGATGATGTACAGAAAAAAGAGGTAGATATAGTGGAAACTCTCCACGATATGCATCGTCAAGAGTCTGCTCATGCGGTTAAAGCTCTCACTGATCCTTCTCTTCAGCATCTGCATCTTTTCAGCCAAAGCTTCATACGATTGGATCAGCTTGGTCTTGGGGAAGAAAAACCACTGCCGCTGCTGTCCCAGCTGTACGATACGAAGCTGCAGCGCCTTGATAACAGCCAAGACCAGCTCGATATCTTTTCTATACTGTTTTAAGAGTGTTTCATCGACGGGGTAGCCTAGCTTATTGGAGATCAAAAACTTACTGCAGACTTCGTCAAGCTTTTGCATCGCCGTACCTGTTTCATCTTCTGTTATATCCATATGATAGATGACCGAAAGGTTTTCGATCACCTCATCGACGATATGAGACTGCGCTACCTCTTTACACTCCCTGATCGTAGCTTCAAAGTTATTAATCTGACTGTAGAGATCTTTATTAAAAGGCGTCTTGTCATTTTCTGCAGAGTGCTGCACAGCAGGATATCTCAGGTAAAGCTCATCCAGTACGCTTTGGGCATCTTCAAAAAGTTTGCTGTCTATCGGATCCATCATCTCTACTTTTGCATCATCAGCGCCAGTGTCAACCGGTCACCGATCTCCAGCTTCATATAGATATTGCTCAAATGGGCTTTGACCGTTCGCTCGGTGATCCCCATATGGGAGGCGACCTCTTTATTGCTCATACCCCGGGCTACAAGGTCGGCCACCTCATGCTCTTTGTCCGTCAGCATATCAAACCGTATATCGTGTGACGCCCGGTGTTGCTCCTCTTTTTGGGTCACATCCACAATGAGTCTTTGCATAAACTCGGGGTAGAGCCACATCTGGCCCTGTTCTATCACATCCAGTGCCACTTTCAGGTTGCCCGGATGCATATAGCTGTTGCCGTAACCGGAGATACGTAGTTTTAACAGTTCCAGCCCCTCCGGGAAGCTTGGGGACCCCGTCAAGATAAAAAGGTAGCTCTTTACAACGGCAAAGATCTTTTGCGCCATATCATCTGCCAGATAATGGAGCGAATCTTTATCGTACAAAACGATCTGCACTCTGGAAGGATCCAGACGCTTTTGCAGCTCCTCGACCGAACGGACAACAACCCTATTCTCCTCAAGCTTTTCCCACTGTTTCACTACGGCATCACTTTGGCTAAACAGCAGCAACTCTCTCATCTACCGCTCGCTTAATGCATTATGCTTAGCTTTAAAGATCGGCTTGAGAAGATAGTCCATGATCGTCTTTTTCCCCGTCAGGATATCAACAGATGTCGTCATACCCGGAATGATTTCAAGAGGTTTTTGTTTGCTTCCCAGACTGGTATCTTTGGTCTTGATACGTACCAGGTAAAAGCTCTCCCCCTCCTCATCGGTAATGGTATCGGCACTGATATGGCTCACCTCCCCTTCCAGACCGCCGTAGATAGCAAAATCGTAAGCCGAAAACTTCACAATCGCTTTTTGCCCAGGGAACAAGAATGCGATATCGGAGGGTTTGATCTTCGCTTCCACCAGCAGCATATCTTCGCTGGGTACGATCTCGATCAGATCCATACCGGGCTTGACGACACCGCCCAGCGTATTGATAAAGATCTGGTTGACCGTACCCTCTACAGGCGAGGTCACTTCCGTACGGCTGACCTGGTCTTTGAGATGGGTCTGCGAGGTCTTCAGACGTTTAAGTTCCGCCTCCACCTCGTTAAGCTCCTTCTTCGCCTTACTCTGAAACTCGAATTTCGTCTCTTCTATCTTGTTTTGGGTCTCTTTGATCTTCGATTCGATCCCGGGTATTGAGATCTTTACCGATGAGAGCTGCTCCTGGACTTTACTGGCATCGCGTTTGAGCTTGATGATATCAACTTCCGAAAGCACCCCTGTTTCCGCCAGAGGTATCGACATCTCGATCTCCTGTTTGGAGAGCTGGTAACTCTCTTTTAAAATCGCATACTTTGAACGTGCTTCCGTCAACTCGTTGCGCTTTTGCACCAGCTGTTCGTTAAGCCCCTGCAGTTTCGAAAGCAGCTGCTGCCTGTTGATCTTAAAAAGCGTTCGCTCATGCTCTATATACTGGGTGATACTCGGATCACTATGTTTTAGTGAATTGACAAAAGGGGTGTTGGAAGCTTCCGCTTTGAGTCGCATCGCTTTAGCCGCCAACTCATCGATCTTTACCTTGGACTCTTCATAGGTAGAGGTAAACTTCGTATTGTCGATACGCAAAAGCGGTTCGCCCGTCTTCACCTGGTCACCCTCTTTGACGAGGATCGCTTTGATGATACCCCCTTCAAGGTTTTGTACCATCTGCAGCTGTCCCGAAGGGATTACCTTACCTTCCCCTCGGGTGATCTCATCAATTTCGGCGAAACTGCTCCAGAGAATCATCCATAACACTACCGCGGCGATGGCCCATAAGACTCTTTGGGTACTTTTGGGGGATTGGATCAGTACAGCAGAACGTACATTGGAGACAAATTCGAAGTCATCCGGCGTCAACTGCGCTTTTCGCTTCTTCTCATCCATCTATCGTGCCCCTCCAAGCTGTTTGATGACAGACGCTTTGGGACCGTCCAATACGACTTTGCCCTCATCCATCACGATGATACGGTCAACCAGTGTCAGCAGCGTCATCTTATGGGTGACGATCACCGTTGTCTTATCCTCGATATAGTCACGCAGATTCGTAATGAGACGGTTCTCTGTGGTGCTGTCCATCATATTGGTCGGCTCATCCAACAGCAGTATCGGCGTAGGTACGACCAGAGCCCTGGCCACGGCGATACCCTGCCGCTGTCCGCCCGAAAGCCCGTCTCCCCGCTCTCCGACACTCATATCAAAACCTTTGGGGTGTCGGTTGACGAACTCTTCGATGCCCGTCAGTTTAGCCACATCGATGATCTGTTCATTGGTGGCTTGCGGATATTTATAGACGACGTTATCTTTTAGCGTCCCCGAAAAGAGAGTGATATCCTGGGCTACATACCCGATATTCTGACGCAGATTCGCCGGATCGATCTGCTTGATATCGATCCCGTCAAAGCTGATAGACCCCTCCTGGGTCTCATAAAGTCCCAACATCATCTTCTCGATAGTCGTCTTGCCCGAACCGATCCTACCGATGATCGCCACCTTTTCGCCTTTGTTGATCTTAAAGGAGACATCATCCAGTGCCAGCTTGTCATCTTCGCTGTAGCGGAACGAAACATTTTTAAATTCGATCGCACCTTCAAACGCCGGCCGCTGGACAAACTCCTTGTCCAATGGGTGTTCATCCTCGATATTCATGATCTGTTCGATCCCGGTAAATGCAGTCTTGGTATTTTCATAGTTGGAGACCAGGGAGGCCACCTGCCCGATCGGGGCGATAGCGCGGGAAGCGAGCATCACAATAGCGATCAGCGCCCCCATCGTCAGCTCTTTGGCATCGATCATATAGACACCAGCGATCAGCAGGGCCAAGGTGGTAAACGAAACAAAAAACTGTATGACGCTGGGAATCGAACCGGATAGGACTTTGGAGTGCAGCCCTTTTTCCGCGATCTCTCCGGTAACTTCCTCCCACTGCCACTGGGTGTGTCCGTTGGCACCCATAGCCTTGATCGTCTCCATATTGTAAAGCGATTCGATCAGCACGGCATTTCTGTTGGATGCCGCTTCATAGGTCTCCTCGATACTTCGCTGCAAGGGACCCCGAACGACAAAGACATAGGCCAGTATCACAGCCATCACCGCAACGGGGATCATCATCAGCCAGCCGCCAAGCATCAAAATGACCGATAAAAAGATCAGTGTGAAGGGGATGTCGATGACGGCGGTCAAGGTCGTAGAGGTCAAAAAGTTCCGAATAGCGTCAAAGTCGCGGAGGTTGCTGGCGAAGGCCCCTGTCGCCTTGGGACGCGAACTCATCTTGATATCCAACACCTTCTCAAAGATGATCGAAGACATGATCACATCACTTTTTTTGGCTGCGATCTCCAGAAAATAGGAGCGGATGTTTTTCATCACCAGATCGATAATATAGATAACAAAGATGCCGATGGAAAGTACCCAAAGCGTCTCGATGGCACTGTTGGGAACGACCCTGTCATAGACGTTCATGACAAAAAGCGGTGTTGCCACCAGGAATATGTTGATAATCAGCGAAGCGATGATCACATCTCGGTAGATCGTCTTGGAAAGATAAAGCGTACCCCAAAACCAGTGCTTCTCTTTTTGGGCCAGTGCATTGTTCTCTACGGCCTTATAGACATACCGTTTTTTGAGCAAAAACATATACCCGACATATTCGCTGTCCAGCTTATCGATCGTCGTCACGGTCTGCATATCTTCCATACCCGGGATGATGATATGCGCCTCGTTCTTCTCGTGGTCGATACGCTCTAAAATACACGCTTTTTGGTCTTTAAGTACCAGGATCGCAGGCAGTACCAGGTTGGAGATATGTTCGGTATGCTCTTTGACCAGACGTGAACTGAGCCCCGCCCGGTTGGCGGCACGCGAAAAGAGCGATTTGGATTTGGTCTGGGAGAAGAGTTCGGGCGTGGCACGTCCCTTCTCTACCGGCAAGCCGGCTACAAGGGATTCTACCGTCATCGGTTTATGGTACAGTTTGGTAAAAAGGACCAGACATTGCAGAAGCGGATCTTCTGTCTGTACTACTTCATGAGGCACCTATACTCCTAAAATCTTCGGTTCGCAGATGGCGCTTCCCTGAACATAATCAACGCCCATCTTTTCGAGTTTCTCGATATCGTCTAACGACTCCACGGCCGTCGCCACCATCTTGATCCCGACACTTTTGGTTAATATCGACAAAGAGTCGCTCGCCGTTGAGTTCTCGCTGTTTTGCAGGTCAAAGAAGAACGATTTGCTCGCTTTGATATAGGCCGGTTTGATCTTTTGCAAGAACTCCAAAGGCTCGTTGCTGATAGAGAAGTTATCGATACCAAAACTGTATCCGTACCCTTTTAAGAGTGCCGAAAACTGGCTAAAGAGCTCCACATTCTTCGATACGGCAAATTTCGAGGCTTCGAAACTCAGCCCCAGCTTGCTTGTCTTGGCGAATGCGGCGATCTGATCCTGCAGCCACGCAAGATTCGGGGCGTTTTTCAAAAAACTTGCCGCGATGTTGATAGCCACGCCGTTTTTCAACAACCCTTTTTGCGCATAGTGCAGTGCCAGGCTGATGACATGCTTATCGACATCATCGGTCAGCTTCAGGTTGACCAGTACCGGCATAAAATAGCCGGCATTGTAGACTTTGCCCTGCTCATCCATCATACGAAGATAGATCTCTTCATGCATCACCTCTTGGGTATCTTTACAGCTGACGACATCCTGCCCCGCAACTTTGAGCATATTCTCTTCCATGGAGGTGTTGATCATCGCCACCCACTCCTCTTTACCCAAGACAATGCCCGCTTCGGCATCTTCTTTGGCAAACTCTATGGAGTTGTCATGACGTACTTTGGCTTTGGTCAGTTCAAAGTCGGCACGGGCGAAAAGTGTCTTTTGGGTATCATCGGGAGAGAACCCTATCGCACCGGCACTCACCACCAGCTCCTTTTCAACCCCGTAATCCTTGATGAGCTCTACTACCTCATGCATCGCAAACTGCAGATCTTTTTTGATATCTTCCAGTTTGACCTTCGGAAGCAGCAGGGCAAAATCGCTGTTTTTCATACGTGCCGCGATAGCGTCGTCACTCTTTGTCGCACAGATCTGTACGCGTGCGGCGATCTGGCCCAAAAGCTCTTCGAATTTGACATAACCCAGTTTATCGTTCGTCGCCTTCATATCAGACAGGGTGATCATCACAAAGCTTCCGTTGGCGGACTCCTCTTCTAAAAGTGCCGCCAGACGCATCATCAGGTAGCGCCGGTTAAAAAGTTTCGTAGCCGTATCGGTATAGAGCAGTTCATGATATTTTTGCAGCGACTGCGCCTCTTTGTCGAAAATCTGTTTGACTTTGACGACCATCGAGTTCATCGCTTTGACGACATGACGAAATTCCGTTGTAAACGGTACCTTTTCATAGATGATAAAGTCGTTGTCCTGAATCGCTTTAGCCTGTTTTTCTATATCCACAAGCGAGCGCAGGATGATCTTGACCAGCAGGTAAAGCAAGATCAAAAATGTCACACCCAGCATCACGAAGTTTTGAATCAAGCCGATGAAGATCTCCCACAGCTGGACATAGGCGTGTCCGGTATGGTTTTTGACTTCGATGATCCCAAAAGGGGTCCACCCTCCCGAAACATCAGACGTAGCCGCCTTGGCATCAAGATGGGCAAATTCGATAAACCACTGCGGTACATCTTTGACCACGACCTTCTGTTTCTTCTGGATGATGATCTCTTTTTCCGGAGTGTACAGCGTAATCGCTTCATAATAGCCCCGGTCAAAGATCGCCGCAATCATCGTCTCCATCTCCGCCGAAGTATCGGCTTCGCTATCTACGACACCGCCCAGAGAGAGGGCCAAAGAAGCGGCCGTATCTTCGGCATTGGAGTAAAGCTGATCCTGGATAAAAGTCTGGGACGATTTAAAGTTCAAAAAGATCACCGTACCCAGTACGATCATCAAAAAGACCGAAATGCTTAACCCGATTTGTTTAAACAGACTCATCGTTTTACCCTTTGTTCTCTATCTTTAACTACATTTTTCGCTTAGAAATCTCTCATGATAAACTTAAAGATCACTGCGATCAGAATAATACTTCCCGCACCCAGCATGATAAAAAGCTGCATCAACGACTCCACTTTGGCCTCAAGCTCACTGTAGGCATTTCTGATATCGCTTTTGACGACGACTTTGCCACTGACACCGCCGTTATCCCTGATGTCTGCGCTCTCCTCTTTGGCCTGCAGGTTCAACATCCCCCCTGAAAGCATCTGGGTATTGACCTTTTTTTGCTTTTGTATACGCATCTTGCCTCTCGCATCATAAAGTGTCACCGATTCGAATGAACCTAATGCAAAAGAGCCGTTGACGATGGAATCAACAAAATCGAGGTCATTGTCCATATCGACATCTTTAAGGGCCAAAGCGATCAGTTTTGCCGCATCATAGGTACGGGCATCCAGGCTCTTTTGCACGGAGTTACTCGATACCTCCACACTGAATCTGAATCCGATCACCATAACGATGATCGCAACGACGGTTATCACTGCGGTACTCTTGACATAAACACTCATCTATTTTCTCCTTATTCCGTTGATGATTTCTATCCACTCCAAAGCAGCTTTTTTGGATCCGGGGACAGCCTTGCCCAGTTTTTTCAGTTTTGCGATAAACAGGGCATCCCCATTATACAGCTTTATCGGCTTGAGGTCCGTGCGCTTGTTTGCCGGCAGGATCTTGTAGTTATAGTTGCCCAGGATAAAGGGGATCGATTTCGGTTTTTTGAAATAGGCCAGGACCATATGCGCCTGATTGTAGGTGAGCGATTTACAGTAAAAAGCTTTCATCTTATTTGCATCGACTCCTAACTGCTTGAGTGTAAAATATTTGGCGAAGGTGTAATCTTCGCAATCCCCCCGGTCCTTACCCATAAACTCCATGCGGTTGGCCCAGTAGTCGCTTTTATTCCAGGTATCCTGATCAGAGGCGTAGGGCACGGCGTTAAAAAAACGGTTGACTTCCAGGAGTTTGTTTTTCTCACTCTCGTTTACCAGGCGGTTCATCAAAGCCACCAGTGCATCGACACGTTTGATCG
The DNA here is from genome assembly GCA_041562295.1 of Sulfurimonadaceae bacterium. Lineage (GTDB taxonomy): Bacteria > Campylobacterota > Campylobacteria > Campylobacterales > Sulfurimonadaceae > JBFEYF01. The sequence goes on along the minus strand of JBFEYF010000079.1, from coordinate 639 downwards.
CACCTTTTCCGTACTCTTTTTGCAGCTCTTTTTGCAGCTTGGCAGGCAGATAGAAGGTATCACTCCATAAAAAGCCAAAAGAGATAAAAAAGAGCCAAAAAGCACGTACCACGTTCCCTTCCTTCTTCGGGACCGTTATCTTAGTCCCATCCTTCTATCTCGTCACTCTCTTTGACAAAGTTCTTGATACTTTCGTTGAGGAAAGATTCCAAGGCCTTGAAGTCGGAGTTGTTTGAGCGTATCGTCTCCTGACAGCCGTAGTGACTGATCGCATCAGTCAGGTTGGCATCACGTTCACTATTATCGCATAAATCTTCGCTATCGGGTATCTTGTCACCGTCCCTATCCGTCGAGAGCTCAGAACTATCCTCTTTAGGCTGATACGCTTTGCGTGCGTTCAACCCGACCCTGCTGGCCGCATCGATGCCCAGGGTCTGCGTCAGCTCACCCATCGCCGCAAGCAGTCTGTAGCGGGCGAACATGAGATCATACTTGGTGTTGATCATCTTGCGCCGTGCGTTGTTATAATCATCACTGGCACCCAGCAGATCGATCAGGCTGCGGCGCCCGATATTAAACTCTTTGTAATAGGAGTTAAGTTTATCTTTACTTGACTGAACATACCATTTAATAAAAACC
>JBFEYF010000078.1:0-8594 GCA_041562295.1 Sulfurimonadaceae bacterium | reverse complement strand
GTCTGAAACATCTGTCTCCAGTCCACAGCCCCGACAAAACGCTGGTTATCGATATTGATCATCTGGCGACCGGCAATCATCGTTGTCTTATCCGCTTTATAGGTCAATTTTGCCTGTGTCAGGCGTGTCTGTTCCGGATCAACTACCGTAGAAAAATTCCCCGTATTGGTTCCGTCATTATCATAATAGTCATCTATCAAAGCGGATACATTGACCACCTCGGCATCCAATGAAAGATCACCCGATTTATAATTGATACCCAGTAAAAGTCTATTGGTAAGTGCTGTTGCGTCATCCAAAGTATTGTTTTGTGTAACACTCTCATAACGCAAACGATCCTGAATCTTGTAACTGACTCCATCTTTTGCCTCTGCGGCCACCAGTGCAGTCGAACCTGCACCAAAGATCACCGAAGCTGCTGCTAATGAATATATGAACTTCATGTTTTTCCTTTAATACTTAAATCGTAGTACTATGGGTGACTACGGATATATCACTGATCTCAATCACACCTTCCCTCTTACACCTTATACTATCCAGATCTTCCTCCTTTGTATCGAGTTTAAGACTCTTCCATGAGAGCTTTTTGCTTTGCCATCTCCAATCTGATCTCATCTAAGACATGGTGCGGTACATCTTCATCTTTATACCAGTTGACGGCATCGATGTGACCGCCGTAATCACTGCCAAGTGCTTCAATCTTTTGGGCATACTCATCAAGCGTACGGCACAGTTCTACCCGCTCATCCGCCATATCCTTGAGCTCGATATACCAGGTATCGTCTGCATCCATTTTGATGGTCGACGTAAATATGACACTCATCATCAACCTTTTACTTTTTTATCAAATGTTTTTGCAAATCCCTGCAGATCTTTCTTTTTTAGATCCCCGCCGTATACAATATGCTCAGGATCAGTCACCTCTTCATCCAGGATCTTCGGAACGGCATCCGCACTGTTGATCACCTCCATATGGGCGTCAAGCTCCTCTTCGCTGTAGGCCATCTGCATGTCAGCCGTGATAACGTGCGGCAGAGATTCGATGACCCTTAGCTTTTCAAGCTCCTCCTGCACACCTTCCCCTTCGATCGTGATGATGATCCGCCCCTTTTCATCATGCATATGATAGTCACACGCCCCACACGACTTCAGACTCTCCACCACCTCATCCAGATATTTGGGTACGGTCTGTACCACGATACTTGAAATGTTCATCCTATCCTCCCCTATTCGTAGATAACTTTTCGGCACTTTTCGCCGTCTTCTTTTTTCATCCGGTCATACGCTTTTTGATAGTGGCACTTCTGTTCAAACTGGATCGGCCGTCTCAATGATTTATACTCTATAAGCTCTCCATCTTTATAGACCCCCGAGACCAAAGCATGCACCCAGTAATACCCCCTGTCTTTGCGCAAATTTTTAATGACGCCGCTCCACTGTTTGCCGCACTGGATCGTATCCCACAGCTCTTTAAAGACAGCCCTTGGCATATCGGGGTGCCTGACGATATTATGGGGCTGTCCGACAAGCTCCTCGATGGTATAGCCGCTTACACGGGCAAAGGTATCGTTGGCATGGGTGATGATCCCGTTTAGATCAGTCCGGGATATGATCTGCTCCCCCTTGGGGACAACCGTTTCGATGAGAAATTCAGACTCATTATATTCCATTACCTGCCTCCGATCGTGTAGTAGTTGATGCGCGTATCGTCACTGGATACCAGAAATTCCTTTTCGTTAAGAAAGAGTATCTTGGTTATTGTCATTTTATTGGCTCCATAAAGATCTATATCCTTTTTTGTTTGAGTCTCAAAAAGTGTGATGTTGTTGTTTTCATCACTCGAATAGGCTGCGATCGCTGCGGTGGGCGAGAGCGCTGCACTGTAGATCAAAAAGGGTGAACTTTTATAATAGGTGACACCGTTTTTCATATCATAGATGACGATACGTCTATCCTGTCCCGCCGTAGCGATGACCCCGTTTTTATAATCTACCTGAAAGACATTATCCACGTTCTGACCGCTTAAAACCCTGATCAGACTCCCATCCGCGGTTCTAAGAAGTTTCAGATCGCCGCTCTCATCGGCAATAACGATCTCATCTTTTTTTTCATTGAGTGCGAAGTTAGAAAACTTAGAGTGGGAGACCTGCTTCAGCCATCTCTGTTTTTTGTTTTTCAGATCATATTGAATGATCTCACTGCCCAGTGTCGCCACGATCAGCGTATGGCTGTCTAAAAAATTCGCTTTGGCGATATTGAGCTTTGCCTTCTCCCCTATCACCTCTTGAAGTTCCCCGTTGTGAAAGATATGCAATCGGCCAAATCCCCCTGATGCCTGTGACAAAATCGCCAATCGTTGATCGATGAGATCCACCGAGTAGATCTTGGAATCGACCAAATCCCCCATAAAGTCCCTGATCCTGGGAACCCTGATCGTTTGGACTTTTTTGGCACTTTTGATATCGAAGATATCTACGATACCGACATTCGTAGCCGCATAAAGTCTCTGCCCCTCTACCACCATATCCACAACCGCTCCGCTGGCACGATAGCTCTTTTGCGGCATCTGTATCGACTGGGCAAAAAGTGCTACTATCAAAAGCTGCATGGGGACAAGAAACTTCATGAAATGCCTCCCAAACCTAGCGCTTCGGAGGGACAGCGGCTGATACAAAATCCACAGGCCGTACACCGATTATCATCGATAAGGGGTTTAAAAAGGCCCTGAAAAAGGATCGCGTTTTCAAGACAGGGATCTTTACAGGAAAAGCAGATCGTATCGTGCCAGGCGACACACTTCAGAGGGTCAATCTCTACCGTCGCTTCGATCCTCTTTTTCTCCTGTAGCGTCAAAACACCGTAGGAACAGGCCTGGGCACAGGCATCGCAGTAGGTACAGCCACCCTCTTTAAAACTCAGATAGGGTATCTTATCTTCACCGAACCTGATGATCCCCTCTTCACAGGCAGCACCGCACCGTGCATCGCACTGTTGACACTCACTGTGAAAAAGAGACCCGTCACTGTAGTAGGGAGGTCGTACCGCGATCTCCTGCCTGGCGCCAGAGGAAGTCCCTCTAAAGCCTGAAGCAAAAGAACCGAAAAAATCTCGCCGCTGCATACTTTTTAGTGTCCCCCTTCTAACGTTCCGGCTGCGGACTCTTTATTGGCGATATCTTTTTTCGTGACTGTGCCTGCCTTGCCCCCGATGGTATCAAGATCATCCAGGACGACTTCGTCCCAACTCGATTTAAACGCCCCGTTCTCTTTGGTATAGACCGGCTGGAAAGTGTTTTTCACGGCAAGTTCCCCTTTAGACTGCGGCGCATGGCAAAGCGTGCAGTTGTAACGGGCATGAGAGAGTGTCTGCATCTTTGTGACCGAGGTCTCGTTTTTCATCACATCTGCCGTCTTTTGGAATGTTTTGCCGTCATATTTATGTTTGGGACGCATATCCATAAAGTGTGATCCGGGAATCGGTGTCGGTTTGGGGTCCATATATTGGGCCATCTCAGGCATATGGCATCCCGTACAGGCGTTATTGGATTTTGTCACCGGTAAAAAGTCCGATACGTCATGCGGGATCATCGGCGGTGCATCCTGAAATGCCCGTTGGATCACCTTGCTCTGTCCGGCTGCCTCTTTGGCATACTCGGTCTTGGCAGCAATCGTATCTTTTTCACTGTACAGTTCGGTTTTTCTCAGTCCCAAAGACTCTTCACTGATCTTCTCCTGCCCCGTTTCGCACCCTGCAAACAAAAGTGCCGCGAAGGCCACTATAAAGCCTCTTCTAATTACTGATCTCATCTTTCGCTCCTTGATTTTTTTCTTCTGTGACTTTTCTGATCGAAAAGCGCATCGCCTCATCCGTACACACTTCGATACAGCGTGCACAGTTTGTACATTCACCCATAAGCACCGAAGCGCTCTCTTTACCTACCATATGAAGGACCTGGTGTTCGGGACATACCTCTTTACACTTCATACATAGGGTACACTGCCGTTCATCATGATAGACCCGTATCAGACTGAACCGTCCCACTAACGCATAAAAGCCGCCTAACGGGCAGATATGCCCGCACCAGCCGTTCTTTAAGACCAACAGGTCAAACAAAAATATAATGAGCATCGCGGCCCAGCCAAACCCCAGTCCAAAGACGATACCTCTGTGAACCATCGAGATAGGCGAGATAAACTCAAAAGCGGCCACCCCCATGAAAAAGGAGAGAACCAGACTCAATCCCAAGACCCAGTACCGCATCGATCTGGATGCCGGCTGATGCCCCTGGATTCGGTTAAACTGCCACTTCTCCCTTAGGTAGTTGGCGGCATCGGTGATCATATTGACCGGACAGACCCAACTGCAAAAAAGGCGCCCTCCTATAAAAAAATAGAATGTCGTCACTATCGCCGCTCCGATCATCAGATCCGCGGCAAGCAAAGCACCGGCAGCAAGCATCTGCATCACGGCGAAGGGGTCGCTCAAAGGTACCGCACCCAGCAGCAAAGATGTGCTCAGATTTCCCCTAAGCAGTGTCCAGCCCCACGCATTGCCGCCAAAGTAAAGCAGCAGCAGCGTCAGCTGTACCACCCTTCTGAGAACTAGGTACCGGTAGTTTTTCCATAATGTCGCCACTACTTCACTTCCTCCCACTCCTCATTTAAAGAGTCGATAGCCGACTTCTTGCTCAGATCCGTTGTCGTCCTCTTCGACTGGGCATCTTTTAAACGCTTTTCATCAGTTTTGTCCCAACCTTTGATGTAATGCGCTCCCGCTTTACCCTGGGCCACATCTCTTGGCAGTACAAATATCGATGCTTTTTGCGTTACACACGCCTTTTCACACATACCGCACCCGGTACACACCTGCGGATGCACCAAAGGTGTACGGTAGGCATGTTTTCCGGTCCGGGTATTTTTCGCATACTCGATCGTAATCGCTTCTCCCAAAATCGGGCAGGCCCGGTAACAGGCATCGCACTGAATACCCCAAAAGGCGATACAGCTGTGCGTGTCAATGACGGCCACTCCCATATCTGCACTTTTGATATCCAGTTTTCCCTCTTTCGTGACCCGTGTTTCATCCAGTGCACCGCTTGGGCATACCGGAACGCAGGGGATATCGGGACACATATAACAAGGGGTCTTTCTGGGTAGAAAATAGGGCGTCCCCAACGGAAGATTATCTCCCGGTCGCGCCAACATTAACGTATCGTAAGGACACGCTTCTACACACATACCGCACTTGATACAGCTTTTTAAAAAATCCTTTTCATCCAGTGCAGCCGGAGGACGAAGCAGCAGCTGTGATGCTGTCACCTCATCCACATAGGCACTCCAGACAAAGCCACCCAATGCCGCCAATCCGACACCGCGTGCCATATTCAGGACAAACTTCCTTCGCTCCGTCAACGGTTCCCGTTTCGGTTTCGCTTCACTTGTTTGTTGGCTCAAAACGGTCGTTCCTTATCTTCTGTCTACGCTTTATAGACTTTGACGGCACTCTTTTTAAAGTCGGTCTGTTTTGACATCGGACAGGTCGCGTCAAGACAGACTTTATTAATCAGTACCTTTTCGTCAAACCACGGCACATAGAGAAGACCTTTTGGGGGTCTGTTTCTTCCGCGGGTCTCTACACGGGCTTTCACACGGCCTCGCCGTGACTCAACCCAGCACAGTTCCCCCTGTTTCAACCCTTTTTCCGTGGCATCTTTGGGATGCATATAACAGAGCGCTTCCGGTACGGCACGATAGAGTTCCGGTACGCGCATCGTCATCGTTCCGGAGTGCCAGTGCTCCAGGACACGCCCGGTTGACATCCACATATCATACTCGGTATCAGGCATCTCCGGAGGATCCATGTAAGGGCGGGCAAAGATCTTCGCTTTATTGGCCAGAGATTTTTTCGTTTTATCTTTGACTCCGTTGAGATCACCCTGAGGTATAGCCTTGGCCAACTTACCGTAAAAGGCAAACTCGTTGCCGCTTTTTCTGGTCTCTTTGGCAGCATAGGGGTCATATTTGGCGTTAAAACGCCACTGTGTCTCTTTACCGTCTACAACCGGCCACTTAAGACCCCGCACCTTGTGATAGACATCAAACGGTGCCAGGTCATGTCCGTGACCGCGTCCAAACGCCGCATACTCTTCAAAGAGGTATTTATGGATAAAGAACCCGTACCCTTTAAAGACTTTGCCGTCAGATCCTACGACATTTCTGGCATCTCCCAGACACTCGCTGTTATCAAACCCTTTTTGAATCGGATCATCGGGATCAAGTTTATAGGAGCGTGCATCTTTATTGGCAAAGAGGATCTCGTACATCGTCGTATCACCGCTGTATCCCATCGCCTTAGCCGCAGCACGCACATCTTTTAAAGGCTCTTTTCGTTTGCCCGAAGGCTTGTACTCACCCCACACGTCATCGACCGTAAAACGTTTGGAGAGTTCCACCCACTGCCAGGTATCACTCATCGCCTGACCGACAGGGATGACCTGCTGTCGCCAGTGCTGGGTTCTGCGCTCCGCATTCCCGTAAGCACCCCACTTCTCATAGATCATGGCCGAAGGGAGAATCAGATCGGATACCTTGGCAGAAATACCGGGGTACCCGTCTGATGTGACAATAAAATTGTCCATTTCACGTGCCGCCTTGATCCAGTGTCTGGCACTGGCACTGTCTTGATAAGGGTTACAGACATTGACCCAGGCGAATTTGACCAGGCCGTCTTCGATATCTCTGTGTATCTGCATAATATGCTGGGTTCCCACACCGTTAAGGGTCTTTTCAGGAATCTTCCACTTCTTCTCGACGATGGCTCTGTGTTTGGGGTTTTTGACCATCATATCAGCAGGCAGTCTGTGGGTAAAGGTACCCACCTCTCTGGCCGTACCGCAGGCTGAGGGCTGACCGGTCAGCGAGAACGCACCCGAACCCGGTTTTGCCTGTTTGTTCAGCAGAAAGTGGACATTGTAAGAGAGCGTATTGACCCAGGTACCCCTGGTGTGCTGATTCATCCCCATCGTCCAGAATGAGACCACTTTTCTGCTCTTTTCGATATACAAATCCGCTAACGCTTTGAGTTTTTTCTTGTAATCTCCCAGGCTCTCTTCGGGATTGCCCTTGGATATCTTTGCGACATAATCAAGGGTATAGGGTTTGAGTGACTTTTTGTATTCGTTAAACGAGATCTCCCAGTGTCCCAGTGTTCCGCCGGTATGGTTGATCGTATCTCCCTCTTTATAGCCGTAGGGCTTTAAAGCCGGAGCCTCTTTGGATGATACGGTTGTCTGCATCTCTTTGGAGATGATCTGCATCTCTTTGTCACTGTACTTTCCGTCTTTGACAGATTTATCCGTATCGCGTCTCATACCGTAGCCGATGTTGACAGGACCCGCCGCAAAGACGATGTGTTTTTTGACAAAATCCCAATCGATCACTTCAGGATGGTTGTATACGATCTCATGCGCGATATAGTTCCAGATCGCCAGATCCGTATTGGGAGAAAAGATGATCTCGATATCGGCCAGATCCGATGTCCTGTGGGTAAAGGTCTGCAGTGATACCACTTTGACACGATCCGGGTCAGAGAGCTTTCTGTCCGTTACCCGCGACCACAAGATCGGGTGCATCTCCGCCATATTCGAACCCCAGGCCACTACGGTATCGGTCAGTTCGATATCATCATAACAGCCGGAGGGCTCATCGATGCCGAAGGTCTGGTAAAACCCGACAACAGCCGAAGCCATACAGTGACGGGCATTGGGATCGATCGCATTGGATCTGAATCCCCCCTTCATCATCTTCTGCGCAGCATACCCTTCCATAACGGTATACTGCCCCGAAGCAAAGACAGCCACACCCTCCGGGCCGCTGGCTTTGAGTGCCTTTTTGATATGTATTTCCATCTCATCAAAGGCCCGCTTCCATGAGACCGGGGCAAATTTACCCTTTTTATCAAAGTTTCCCTCTGCATCCACTCTCAATAACGGCTGTGTCAGTCTGTCCGCGCCGTACATGATCTTGGCATTAAAGTAACCCTTGATACAGTTAAGCCCCCTGTTTACAGGTGCCGCCGGATCGCCCTTGACAGCCACGATTTTACGGTCGGTACCTTCTCCCTTGGTGGCCAGCATGATTCCGCACCCCGTACCGCAAAAACGGCAGGCTGCCTTGTCCCATCGCCACCCTGCTTCGGCCTGCTTCTGACCGGCTTGCAGTGTTGACGGCAGCGTCATGCCTATAGCCGATGCTGCCGATGCTGCCGCAGCACTCTTTAAAAATTCTCTTCTTGAAACGGACATCTATTGCCTCCTCAACCTGAGTATCCAAAAAGTTTGTAGAGCCTCTTTTTGAATGACATTAACAAATTCTCATAAGAAAAACCATTCAACGCCTTACAGCTATTGTATTCCCTAAAAGCATAAAATAAACTTATAACTTAAGGTGTGACATTATTGATGAAAAGTGTGAGCAAATGATGGAGGTTTGGAGAGGCTATGATAAAACGGGACTTACGCTCCCGTTTCATTCAGCTTTTGCACTGTGCAGTTTATAAAAGTAGGAGAAGACCCCCAGTAAGACCGCCAAAGAGAG
>JBFEYF010000077.1:0-8632 GCA_041562295.1 Sulfurimonadaceae bacterium | reverse complement strand
CAATGATCTTCAAACGCTGCAATCTCGCTAGATTCCGACCTTCAACTCGAAGCGTCTCATCGTTTGTGGACGGGAATTATAGGGGAAAATTTATTTCCTGTCAAGGGTTTTTTCAAAGAATTTTCATAAATTTTTGAATTTCTTTTTCAAACCCTTCTGTGAGCCCCACAAGCCGGTTATTACTTTTTCTTCTTTATGATTTTCTCGAATTCTCTCGATAAAAGCCCCAGAATCCCTCTTCTTACCCCATTTGATTACTTTTTGTAACACACTTTTTCATCTTACTCTCTGTTTTTTACCTATTCTCACTTTAAGACTTACATTATAATAGAGTTGAGGAGTATCTATTTATTACCCACGGTTTACCATTTTTGGATACAATTACCTGTATATAAACAACAGGAGAACTATTATGGGTCTTTATGATCGTGAATATGTTAGCTCTCAAGGCTATGAGACAGAACAGGCTCACTCTGAGTCTGGCATTGTCGCCTTTGTCAAAGAGACATATAAACTATTTGGTGCCTCAATGATGGCAGGTGCGGTAGGCGCCTACGTCGGGATGGGGTTTGCAGCACAGATCGCTTCTATGCATATCGTGCTATTTATTGCAGAGATCGCTCTATTGATCGGTCTGCACTTTGTTAAACATAAGCCGGGTATCAATCTGGCGGTTCTGTTTGCCTTTACATTTATGACAGGTATTACCCTGGCTCCGCTTCTGTCGTTGGCGATTACTGTCGATGCAGCTATTATTGGTAATGCTTTTGCCATGACAGCTTTTATCTTCGGCGGTATGAGTCTATTTGCTATCAAGTCTACGAAGGACTTTACAGGTTACGGTAAACCGTTGATGATCGCACTGCTTGTAGTGGTAGGTTTTTCACTCGTTAACCTATTCCTGGGAAGCCCTCTTATGAGCGTGATCATCTCTGCTGCCGTGGTATTTTTGTTTAGTATCCTTATCGTTTATGATACGCAAAACATCATCCGCGGTAACTACGGTCACCCGATTGACGGTGCGATCGCACTCTATTTAGATTTTCTAAATATCTTTACCTCACTGATCCAACTGCTATTGGCATTCGGTGGCAACGACGACTAACGAGCTTTCACCCGAACTTTTTCGGGTGATCGATGCCAATCTCAACCGCCTCAAAGAGGGTATCCGTGTGATTGAGGATATAGCGCGCTATGTTCACAATGACAAGGAACTCGCCTCCAAACTGAAAAACCTGCGCCATCAAAGCCGGGTTGATGATCTTCAAAAACTTTTAGCTACCCGTGACTCTATCAACGATGTACTGCGTCCGACCGTAGAGAGTGAACTGAACCGTTCCGATATGGAGAGTATCATCGTAGCCAACTATAAAAGGGCCCAGGAGTCCTCACGGGTTCTGGAAGAGATGTATAAAGTTATCGACCCCTCACTCTCTGAAACCTTTAAACAGATCCGTTATGAACTTTATACGTTGGAAAAAGAGAATCTTTTACCCTAGTTACCGACTTTTCTACCAATAACTACCAAAATTCTCATACGAATAGGGACTCTGTGCTAAATAGACAACTATTCCCTGCCTCGTGCCGGGAGTTTTATACGGCTATTTGAGCCTTTCATGGCCGTGAAGCACCCAACAGCGGGTACTCTTTGTATAGCCTATATGTTTATAATAGTCTTGGGCTTGGGGTGCGGCTATAAGAATCAGTTTACAGTGCGGTCCCAGCTCCCTTTGGGTTGCTCTTTGCAGCTCTTTACCGATCCCCTCTTTTTGGTACTCCTTGTCAACCGCCAGGTCCGAAAGATAACAGGCGTAATGAAAGTCTGTCACCGAGCGGGCGATGCCGACAAGCAGACTTTCATCCCAGGCCGTCACCAAAAGGTCGCACGCTTCGATCATCCCCTGTATACACTCAAGATCCTCTACGGGTCTGCGTTCAGCCAGGCCCGAACGCTTCAAAAGATCAATGAAGGATTCTGTCGTAATCGTTTGATCCGTTTTATAGGTTATATTCATACAAAATCCTCTACGATCGGAACCATGATAATAGTCTTCAATGCACTCGGTTTGGCCTCTTTGGGAGAGTTAAGATAGATCTCACACGATTCATTTGCTATCTCCAGACCGCTATCCTGTGCGTACTGGTAGATACGTTTATAGCTTTGGGATACTTTTTGATAGGGACCGACATGTAGAAGCTTGATATAACGTCTCTTTTGAAGCGTATCGGATTGAAGGTCGCCGTCAGAAGGCAGATGCTTTGAAGATCTCATACCGATCTTCATGTGCCACTTTTGAAATAACAAAGAGATGAGATTAGCCCAAAAGCCCTTCTTCATCTGGGGGCCCCACTCTACATCCAGGTACCTGACATAGGGCATCTCAACTATTTCGGCGCCATTGGCTTCCAGGTAATGCTGGATCTTTCCATAACTTTCGCCGATGACGGAGGGCATCTTCCAAACATGAATATGTTTCTCGATTTCTATAACCGATCCCAGCTCTTGTTCGACAATGGTAATCTCTAAAGCCATAATTATCTCTCCTAGTGAGACTATTATAGCTTATGACGTTATAAATACCACCTCAAACTCCAGGTAGTCCAGAGGATACGATGCGATCAGTTTCTTGGTCTGGGCATAGTTTAGCTGCCGTTTCGCCCCGCTGACACCGCTTTTTTTGATATAGGAGAAGAGCTCTCGTTTCGAGTCAAATTGAAGCGTATACTGCCTTACTTCGGCTTCGACACCCAGAATTTCGCGGGCAAGTTCCGTGATCTCGCGGGTGGAAGGCAGCGGCGAGTGCAGACCCGCCGTCTCATGGACCGTTTGAAAGGTTCCTGAACTGAATATCGCCAGGGAAAAGGGGATATGCAGCTTTTGGATACGCGCCAATAGAGTTTTCAGATCCCGGCTCCACTGCAGTGACGATGAGGAGACCAGACGGTGACAGGGCTTTGCTTTGAGCTGTTCAAAAAGCCCGGGATCGTCAAAATCGGCATGCAAAAACTCGATATTGTCCGCTTTGGGATGCAGTTCGAGCATCTTGTCGGACAGATCCACGGCGATATAACGTTTGACTTCCCAGTCAATCGTGTCATAAAAAGTCCCGCTGCCGCAACCAAGGTCAATGATGCACTGCGGCTTTTCGATGATGGAGCCGGCCAGCTCTTTGGCGACCTCTCTTTGGATGATATTATACTGGCCGTAACTTTTGGCAAAACGGCTAAACTCTCGGATATGTCGCATCGGCTACTTTTTAAACCCGAGTGAGAGGATGAAAAAGATCAGCGTCACCAGCACAATTGCAGCGCCGCTTGGGAGTTCAAAACTGTAGGAGGCCATCAGACCGATCAGGACACTGACTACAGAGATCCCCATGGCGATAAACATCGTCTTTAAAAAACCCTGACCGAACTGCATCGCACTCATGACAGGGATGACCATCAACGCTCCGATCAGCAGTGAACCGATCACTCTGATCGATAGGGCTACGACCAGCGCAGCCAGTGTCATCAGCAGGAAGTTGAGCATCATGACGTTGACACCCTGGGTCTGGGCCACCTCTTCGTCAAAGGCGACAAAGAAAAGCTCGTGATAATAGCGGATGATCACAACTGAAGCGATCACAAAAAAGATGGCGATCGTGATGATATCGCTGCTGTTGACAGTCAGGATATTTCCGAATAGATAGGAGAAGAGCGAACTGTTAAAGGCCCCTGCCGCAGAGATGATGATGACCGCAACGGCCAAAGAGCCCGAAAGAAAAATTGCCATGATCGAATCGGAGTAGAGTTTTTTGACATAACGCAGATACTCGATCGTCCAGGAGGCTATCAGGGAGACGACGATCGCCACCCAAAGCGGGTTGGTCCCCGCCAAGACACCTACGGCGACACCGACCAGGGCGACATGGGCCAGGGCATCACTGATCATCGCATAGCGGCGCAGCACGATAAACGAACCGATAACCGATGCGATCACTCCGATAATAAGACCCGCGATAAGGGCATTTTGCATAAACTGATACTGAAATATCTCTAACATCACGCCCCTTTTTAATGGTGGTGGTGGATCAGATGCGCATCCACCCCGTAGACTTCACTCATCGTCGAGCAGCTCAACACCTCTTTGGGATTGCTGCACGAAAGCATCTTCTGATTGATACAGATCACCTTCTTGATATCATCTGCAATCACACCGATATCATGCGTGATAAAGACGATGGTAAGCCCCTCCTCTTCGTTGAGCTGTTTTAAAAGCGCATAGAACTTCTTTTGGGAGACGACATCGACACCCGTATTGGGCTCATCCAGGATCAAAAGCCTGGGCTGGCTCGCCAGGGCTCTTGCGATCATCACGCGCTGCCTTTGACCGCCCGAAAGCTCACCGATAAGACGATCCTGCAGATGTTGGACACCGAGCTTGACCATAGCGGCATCGATGATCAGTGCATCCTCTTCGCTAAATCCCCGCCACGCTTTTTTTAAAGCTGTACGTCCCATCTGAACGACCTCTTTGACGGTGGCCGGGAAACGGTGATCGATCTGCAGGACGTTTTGGGGAACATAGGCGATCTTCTCCCATGACTTGAAGCGCTTCTGGTCGATACCGAAAAGCTTGATCTGTCCCGAACTCTTCTTATTGAGCCCCAAAATCAACCGCATCAGGGTCGTTTTTCCCCCGCCGTTGGGACCGATAATCGCGGTATAATCTCCCGGCATGATCTGCAAAGTCATATCCGATACGATCTCTTCACCCTCCACACGGAAGGTCAGGTTCCTGGTCTCAACCAACGGTACGGTAAACGTCATCGGCATCCAAGGCTCTTTAAGATCTTCGTGATGTTTTGCTGCATCAGATCACGGTACGTGACACCGTTTGCCGCATCATCACCGCTGATCGTTGCCAGGGTATGCAGCATATCGGTTTGGATCTTTGCCTCTTTGGCAATAGCTGTGGCGATCTTATCGGAGATAAAACTCTCAAAAAAGATCGTATCGATTCTGTTTTTTTTCAGTTCACCGATCACCTGAGAGAGTTTCGCAGGGTTGGGAGAACTTTGGGGCAGCATTCCCACGATAGAAACAGTTTTTATGCCGTAAGCACCCTCCATATAGCCAAAAGCGTCATGGGTGACAAAGACACGCTTTGCAGGGCACTGTTGCATACTCTGTCTAAACGCTGCATCCAGTTTAGCAAGTGCTTCTGTGTAGACTTTTGCACGTGCTCGGATCGCTTCCTGCTCATGAGTATCAAGCTGAAGAAGTTTTTGGGTTATCGCCTCGGCAACAGCTATTTGATTACGCATATCCAGCCAGTAGTGCGGGTCTGCCATCTCTTCGCGGCCGTCTTCCTTTTCATGGTCATGATCTGCTTCACAGTGATGCCCTTCGGAGGCGAGCCATTCGACAGCCGAAGAGAGATCTGTAATATTTTTGCGGCCGCTCATAACGTCCATATCGGCGATCCAGCTGTCCATACCCTTGCCGAGATAAAAAAAGTGTTTTGAGCCCAGGATCGAAGTGATGTTTTTCGGGGTCGGTTCAAAAGTATGCAGGTCCTGGCCAAAAGGGGTAAGCATCTTTACCTTTACCGCTGTCGGTGCGATGGCACGGACTGCATCATAGAGCGAAAAATTGGTCACATAGATCGTCTGTCTGTTTTCTTCTTCACGGTCCGAAGTCACGACAACAACAACCATCACGGCCAAGATCACAATAACCGCTATCAATCGCTTCATTTTTGCCCCTCTTATTTTAAGGCGATTATACCACCCGCTCGATTGATACCCCCTTAAAAGATACCTTAATTATATCCTAATACTCTTTTGGCTATAATCGCACAATTTTATTCTAATGACAGGAACATTTATGGAAAATCTTTTGCTTATCGCAATGGTCGTTGTCGCCGTTCTTATCGCAATCGTAGTACTTTTACAAAAAAGCTCGAGTATGGGTCTGGGTGCCTACAGCGGAAGTAACGAATCGCTTTTCGGAGCCAAAGGTCCGGCAAGCTTTTTAGCCAAAACGACCTTTATTCTCGGGGCAGTTTTTGTTGTCCTGGCTATCTGGCTTGGTGTCCTTTACAATGAGAACAAATCAAGCTCCATTATGGACAAAGTGGTCGAAAAAAATGCCGCTCCGCAACTGGATACGACAGAGACAAAAGAGAACTCTGTACCTAAAGCACCTCAAACAAAATAATGATGAGATCCCTTCTCGGGGTTCTCCTGCCGATATCGCTGCTGCTGACAGCCTGCAGCAGTGATGCATCGCAGTCACAACCTTCCCAAAACCCGGAACATAATGTCACGCAATCTAAGGCTAAGATCCTTACACCGCCGAAAAACAACGGGCACTTTTTCGTTCTTCACCGCTTTAACGATAACAAACACGCCTCTACATCAATAACAAACAAGAACCTGATCCGCCATTTTGAGTATCTGAAAAAGCATAACTATTATGTAGCTTCGATGCCGGAGATCATCGCGCGTTTGAAAAATGGTGAAGATATCCCCAATGACTGGGTGCACTTTTGTATCGATGACAGCTATAAAAGTTTCTATGCCAACGGTTTCCCGCTCTTTAAAAAGTACGGCTACCCTTTTACCCTTTACGTCTATGTCGAAGCGACTGAGCGCCATTTTCATGACTTTATGAGCTGGGATCAGATCAAAGAGGTGATGCCCTACGGAGAGATCGGTCTGCACAGTTGGGGGCATGACCATATGACCCATCTCACCGATGAGCAGATGCGTGAAGATACCCGCAAAGCACTGGATATGATCGAAAAACGTCTGGGGGTCCGACCCACAACGTATGCCTATCCCTACGGCGAATATAACGAAGAGCTGCAAAAGATCGTCAAAGAGTTTCAGTTCGACCTGATCATGAACCAGAACCAGGGAGCCTTTTCAAATGTCAGCCCTGTTGATGACCTGGACCGTATCGCTTTAACCGGTGATGTCAATATCAAGCACAAACTTGCCATCAAGTACCTTCCCGCGGTATGGCAAAAAGTGGATGTGGACTATGATGCCAAGGTACTCAGATCCATCGAACTGACGATCGACCCGAGATTTAAAAGTGTGCAATGTTATATTTCCGGAGACAAATGGCACACTTTAAAGCCAAAAAAGGGTAAAATCACACAAAAGTTTGATATCAAACTCAAAAAAAGCCGGACACGTATTATCATCAAAACACCGGATAATCGATGGTCGAGCAAAATTATCGTATTATGAAAGGATTACAATGCTAAACGAAATTTACAGTGAAACCGAACACAAGATGGGTGAAAGCATCGAAGCGATGAAACGTGACTTTCACACTATCCGTACCGGTAAAGTTACGACTGCCGTACTTGACAGTGTTAAGATCGACTACTACGGTTCCATGACACCGCTTAACCAGGTCGGATCGGTGATTGCAACGGATGCTACGACGATCAAGATCACACCTTATGAGAAACATCTTCTTAGCGATATCGAGCAGGCGATCCAGAAGGCCAATATCGGTGTCAACCCGAACAATGACGGTGACTTTATTATCCTGAACTACCCTCCTATGACAAGCGATCAGCGCCAGGAGAGCGTAAAGCAGGCTAAAGGTATGGGTGAAAACGCCAAAGTCGCTATCAGAAACAACCGTAAACATGCCAACGACAAGATCAAAAAGCTTGAAAAAGATAAAGAGATCAGTGAAGATGAGAGCAAAGGGGCGCAGGACCAGGTCCAGAAGATTACGGACAAGTTCATCGCACAGGTAGATTCGATTCTAAAAGATAAAGAAGCTGATATCCTTAAGGTTTAATGTATTAAACGGTTACGTCTAAGGAAATAAATTCCTTAAACTACGCTAACGCTGAGTTTGCTTCAGCAGCAGGCTCAATGGCTTTGCCATTTTGCACTTTTTTGTGCACTAATACCCAGAAAAGAAGAGATTATGGATGTAAAAAAAATCTATATGGATGCTAACGCTTTATTGGAGGGTCACTTCAAGCTAAGCTCCGGAAACCACTCGCAATTTTATCTCCAGTCGGCCAAGGTACTTGAAGATCCTAAAAATGCCAAGGTTCTGGCTGAAGCGGTAGCCAAGCAGATCCAGGCAAGCGACCTTGAAGTCGACACGGTCTGTGCTCCAGCTCTTGGCGGTCTGATCGCCGGTTTTGCCCTGGCTACAGCTTTAGACAAACGCTCGATCTTTGCAGAGCGCGTTGACGGACAGATGACGATCCGCCGCGGTTTTGAGATCAAACCGGGCGAAAGAGTGATCATCTGCGAAGATATCATCACGACAGGCGGTTCTGCGATGGAAGCTGCCGCTGCTGTGGAAGCTCTAGGCGGTAAGGTCGTAGCATTTGCGGCACTGGCTAACCGCGGTTTTTGTGAACGTACAGGCAGTGATGTCACACGCAAGTCCAACTGTAAACTGCCCGAAGGGATGCCGTTTTTTGCCCTGGAAGATTTTACCTTTGAGATGTATGACCCGGCTGACTGCCCGTTGTGTAAAGAGGGCAAATCCGAAGCGATCAAACCGGGAAGCCGCGGGAACTAACCATGGCTATCATCAGAGACTCAAAGTTTCATAACTGGATCGCCCAAAACGATAAATATATCGAGCATCTACGCCT
>JBFEYF010000076.1:0-8646 GCA_041562295.1 Sulfurimonadaceae bacterium | reverse complement strand
TGCTGCTTGGAGCTGTTCAGCAAAGAGAGCAATACCTGTTCAAACTCCGTCTCATACCCATAGATATAGAGACTTTCGTCACTGTGAAGGTCGATAAAAATATTGGCATACGCCAGTGAGGGCTCCATGATCCGCAGCACTTTTTCCATACTGTGTGCGATACAGATACGCTCTTGGTTGTTTTTGAAACGGTAAAAAAGCTGAAAGCTTCTGATCACCTCCTCAAGGTTGTCAATACTGCTGTCGACATCTTTTAACAGATCCTTGATCGCTTTACGGTCCAGCTCTTTGGCTTGCACCAACGACTCTATCTCGGTACGTTTTTGCGTGATCATATGCATCGGCTCTTTCCACTGGTCCGAGATCATATCAAGTACATCGTTGATCGTTTTCATGCGCATTTGCTGAAAATAGATCTGATCTTGGATCTTCTGATCTCTGATGTGAGCTTCGAGCTTCTGAGTTCTTTCTTCCTGGGCACTGCGCAGCGCTTCTTGTGACTGATCGATCTGTTGGGTCAGATGATAGTTGTACTCCTGTATTTTCAGTGCCTGCTGCTCTATTTGTACCTGTGAATGCGAGTGACTCTTCTCATACAAATAGGCAATGATCAAAATCAGGGCATAAAATATCAGTGTCTGCCTGATGACCGTCATACTGTACGGAGGCTGGACCCAACCGATATACATCAGCCATGAGATCGAAAAGAGGTAGATGGTAAAAAGACCGATCCAGACTCGTGCCTGCTCTTTGCCCAGAACGAAATAGGTCACCAAAGGAAAAATCAAAAGCGGGATATGCCCTGTAGCATCGATACCACCGCGTGTGAAGATGAACAGAGAGAGCAAAAAGATAAAGGCGACAATCACATGGCTGCCAAAAAGCAGATAGTCGCTGCGCTTTAAAAGCCACAGGTTCATACCTAAGACCAAAGCGATACTAAAATCTATAATTGCGGCAAGCAGTTCATCCGATGTCATACGGATAATAGAAAAGAGTATCAGCGTAACTATGGCGACCTGGGAGAAGTGCACAACAAATTTGGAACGGCTTTTTGACACCAGCATACCTGCCACCTTTTCGGTGAAAACTTATTGTGAAGATTATAACATATCCTTATGATATTGCACAAACGGTTCATAGATGCGCCTGCCTTCTTCCCAAAACGCGGCGCCGTGATGCTTCTCCTTCAAATGGGCAAGCTCATGGGCAACGACATAGGCGATATGGTGCGGCGGGTGCATCGACAAAAGGGAGTTAAACATGATATTGTTTGCTCTGTCACAACTGCCCCACCGTCTTTTATAGCGTCTGTAATCGACACTCTTAGGCTGCGTGTGAAGACGCTCTTTAAACGCTTCCAGACAGTGTGTCACCTGCTTTTGAGTCTGTTCTTTATACCATTGGGTCACTTTTTTTTCAAACGCGCTTTCGGAAACGGCATGAAGGTGCAGCCTCTGGCCGTCAAAATAGGTCTTTACCGTTTTATCTTTATATAAAGAGAGCTCATAGCGCCTGCCCAGAAACCAGATATGGGTATCCTCATCAAATCGGGGGAGAACCGGATGGATACGCTGCGGCTGGCGGAGTTGGTGCTTTTTTATCCAGGAAGATTTGGCCTCGATAAAGGCCTCGATCAGCTTCAACTGGCTTCGCAGAGGCGTCTTAACGATCAGCTCACCCCTATGGTCTATCTGCAACGATATCCGCCGTCTACGCGGACTTTTGTCCCATCTCCATAAGATGTCACCGGTTTGCATCTGCAAGCACAACTCCCATCAGCGGGTCTATACCCTCTTTTTGCAAAAGCTTCTGAGCCTCTATCAGGGTCGTACCTGTGGTAACGACATCATCGATAAGGATCACATCGTTTTGGGGACGGCGTTTGAGAACAAATCCCCTTGGATGGGCTAAACGGTAAGCCAAAGGCTTGCCGCTGTAAGAGATCTCATTGGAGCTTATAAGGGAGCCGAATTGCGGCCGGAGTCTAGGTGAGCGTAGCGCCTTGGCCAAAATGGCCGTATGGGCATACCCGTTACGTGTATGGTCATCCACAGGCAAAACCGCTATCTCTTTATCATAGGTAAAAGCCCGGGCAAAAAAAGGCATTGTCTTACGGGCAAGGGCTTTATAGATATGGTAACCGATCTGGGAGTGTTTGCTTTTGAGTAAAAAAGCGATCTCATCGTAAGCAAAAAAGGAGAGGACTTTTAACCCCGAATCCAATACCCTCACTTGAGGGTTGGGGACAATGAAGGTATCATTGCATCGGCGGCAGATATGCGACACAGACCACGCTTCGCAGATCATACAGCGCATAATCAGCCCGATCAGTCCATCTTCAAAACGGACATAAAGGCTTCTTGGGGAAGCTGTACCTTACCGATCGCTTTCATACGTTTTTTACCGGCTTTTTGTTTTTCCAAGAGTTTACGTTTACGGGTGATATCCCCGCCGTAACACTTCGCCGTAACGTTTTTACCCATCGATTTGACGGTCTCACGGGCGATGATCTTATTGCCCACAGAAGCCTGGACAGCTACTTCAAAAAGCTGGCGAGGGATCAGCTCTTTCATGTTTTTTACAAGTGCCCGGCCCCGATGTTCAGCCTGTTCACGCGGAACAATGATGGAGAGTGCATCGACAATATCTCCGGCAACACGGACATCCAGTTTGACCAGATCGCCGGCACGGAACTCGCTCGGTTCATAATCGAAACTTGCATACCCCTTTGAGATCGATTTGAGGTTGTCATAAAAATCGACAACGATCTCGTTCATAGGAATCGAGTACTCCAACAGGACACGCTCTTCATTAAGATAGTCCATCTTCTCCTGAACACCTCGTTTGCCTACGAGCAGGTTCATGATATTACCCAGGAATTCTGTCGGCGTGATAACCGTTGCCCTTACATAAGGCTCCTCGATACGCTCGATCTTACTTACTTCAGGCAGTTCCGAAGGGTTATGGACTTCTACCATCTCCCCGTCTGTCTGATAGACATCGTAGATAACCGACGGGGCCGTTGCGATAAGGTCCAGGTCAAATTCGCGTTCCAGACGCTCTTTGATAACTTCCATATGCAGCATGCCCAGGAAACCGACACGGAAACCGAACCCCAGTGCAACCGAGGTCTCAGGTTCATAAGAGAGCGAACTGTCGTTGAGCTTTAACTTATCGAGTGCTTCACGCAGATCCTCAAACTTATCGGTATCGATCGGATAGAGTCCCGCGAAAACGAATGGTTTAGCCGGCTCATAATTGCCTACAGGCTCTGCTGTAGGGTTTTTGGCATCGGTAATCGTATCACCGACATTGACCGAACCGACCTCTTTAAGACCCAAAACGACGATACCGATCTCTCCGCTTTTGATCGCCTGCGTCTTTTGGCGTTTAAGCGGGTGCGGATACATAAGATCCAATACCTGGTGCTGTTCATTGTTACTCATCAGCTTGACCTGCTGACCTTTGCTGATCTGGCCGTCAAAGACACGTACCAGGGCCAATGCACCCAAATAGGGGTCAAACCATGAGTCATAGATGATCGCTTTTGTCGTGGCATCAGGATCGCCCTGCGGTGAAGGGATACGGTCAACGATAGCGTCCAGCAGTTCCCGGATACCGATACCCGATTTTGCCGATACCATCAGGGCATCGGTTGCATCGATGCCGATACTTGTTTCGATCTCTTCTGCGACACGTTCCGGTTCCGCTGCAGGAAGATCTATCTTGTTAATAACCGGAAGCAGTTCCAGGTTGTTGTCCAGTGCCAAGTAAACATTCGCGATCGTTTGGGCTTCGACCCCCTGAGCGGCATCTACGATCAAAAGGGCTCCGTCAGATGAAGCCAAAGATTTGCTTACCTCGTAGCTGAAGTCAACGTGGCCGGGAGTGTCGATGAGATTAAGGATATAGTGTTCCCCGTCTTTGACATAATCCAGACGGACACTTTGCGCTTTGATGGTAATACCACGTTCCTGTTCGATATCCATTGTATCCATCATCTGACTGGAAAGTTCACGTTCGCTGACCGCACCGCACTCTTGGATAATACGGTCTGCTAAAGTAGATTTACCGTGGTCAATATGGGCAATAATAGAAAAGTTTCTTATATTGTTCATCAATTTATCACTACTTTATATTTGGATTTAGAGGGTGTTTACTGCCGTTACGCTAAAAAAAGCTGCTTTAAAAGAGGCTGTTTACACTCTCGTTATGGTATACGCGTCGGATCACCTCACCAAACAGCGGTGCCACTGAAAGCACTTTTACCTTATCACAAGCTTGGCGCAGATTCAGCGTATCTGTAACAACCAGTTCGTCAAGTTCACCCTCTTTGAGGCGTTCATATGCCGGACCGGAGAGTACCGCATGGGTCGCACACGCCATGACCGAAGTCGCCCCTTTGGATTTAAGCACCGATGCCGCTTTGACCATCGTACCCGCAGTATCAACCATATCATCGATCAGGATCACATCCTTACCGCTGACATCACCGATGATATTCATCACTTCTGACTCGTTTGCCTTCTCGCGGCGTTTGTCTACGATGACCATATCCAGTCCCAGTTTTTCGGCAAAGTAACGTGCACGTGCAACACCACCGATATCAGGGCTGGCAATGATCGGATTAGGAAGTTCGCGTGATTTGACATACTCTTCGAAGATAATTGAGCCGTAAAGGTTATCTACAGGGATATCAAAAAAGCCCTGGATCTGTCCCGCGTGCAGATCGATCGTTACGACACGGTCGATACCTGCAGTCTCGTAAAGGTTGGCAACCAGTTTTGCCGTGATCGGAACACGAGGAGCGGCTTTTCTGTCCTGGCGTGCATATCCGAAATAAGGGACAACGGCTGTGATGGAGTTTGCCGAGCTGCGCTTGAGTGCATCGGTCATCACCAAAAGTTCCATAAGGTTGTCATTCGACGGAGCTCCCGTAGACTGAACGATAAAAACGTCACGTCCACGAACACTTTCAGAGACCTGAACACTGATCTCCCCGTCTGAAAAACGTTTAACTTCCGCTTTTGACAGTGAAACATCCAGTGACTGACATACTGCTTCAGCGAACTCTCTACTTGCTGTACCTGCAAAAATCTTATAACCACGCATAAGCCAAACCCCACTTTGAATTTAGCGAATTATAACGCCTCTATACTTAAGAAGAGCTCTAAAAAAGAGAACAGGGCAACAAAAAATAGACACGGACATGGCTACTGTTTTTTAACGTTTGATCTCATACAATACTCGAATTTTCCTGCTACAAAAAACGATCTAAAAGCACCGATTTATATTGCTTTAACCGAAGTTGTATTAATCTGATTCTTAACAATGTCTATCTCACAGAAAAAGGGAGACGCGTATGGGTTTTTTGGAACATCTGCAAAGTAGTATCATTCTCGGAACACATCTTGACCTTCCCCACTCTTCCCACTTTGACCTCGAACGTATCAACCTCTTTTTTCACCATATTCTCCAAGAGGATAAAACAGCTTTGACCAAAATGATTAAAGAGGGTTTTTCTATCGATACACCCCACTATAAGACGATGGAGACGGCTTTGATGTTTGCTGTTCGAAACCGCCTGCCCGATATCGCTTTTTTCCTGATCGAGTACGGTGCCAATATCTACCTGGAGACCAAGGATCAGGAGTCGGTTCTCTGTTTGGCCCTACGCCATGAGCTGGATGCGCTCACTGATTATCTGCTCTTTATGGGCTCTTTTTCTATGCAGTCGGTTCCGATGCAAAAAGCGACACTCGAACATGTACAAAAAAAAGAGCCTGCCGATCCGCTCTATCTTTACAGCCAGCTCTCCAACCACCGAAAGTTCGATGACAATATTTTTGTCGCCGTTCAAAAAGGGGATATCGCGACAACGGTCTATCTGCTGGCCAAAGGGATCAAAGCGGATATTACCAATAACAAAAAACAGTCCCTTTTGCACCTGGCGATCATCAGCGGTTCGCTTCCCATGGTACTCTTTTTTCTCAACCGCGGGATCAATATCGATATCAAAGACAAATACGGTAACTTCCCGCTGCTTTATGCGACTCTTTTCAAATCGCGGATCGATATTCTCAAACTGCTACTGCAGCGCGGTGCAACACTGGACCAGTTCAACCACAGTGAAAACAGTGCCCTGACCATGGCCATTCGCAAGCATAATTTTCAAGCTATCGAACTGTTATGTAAAAGGGGGGCCAACATCAATCACCGTGACGGGATACACACCCCGCTTTCACTGGTACACGATCAGATCCAGACGCTTAAATCTCCCCGTAAAAAAGAGCATTTTCGAAAACTCCTTTTTTATCTTTTTCAGCACGGCGCCCACGTCAACGCCCCCGGTGACACAATCGGCTGGACACCGCTGCAACTGACCACCAACTATTACGACTCCAAGTTCTATCTGGACCATATCGAAAAACTGCTTCACCTGGGTGCCGATCTCGATTACCAGGATGCTGTCGGACGGACCGCACTGATGCTAGCAGCGGGCTTGGGACGTCACCGCAGTGCGCACAGACTTCTCAAAGCCGGAGCCGATGTCAACATATTGGATAAGTATGGTTGGAGCGCCCTGATGTTGGCTGTCTACAACAACCATTTTGATATTGTACGCGATCTGATACGGTACAAAGCGGATGTCAACCTCACGTCACCCAACAAACAGTTAACCGCTTTGAAGATTGCGATTGAACAGAAAAACGAGATCATCGAACTTTACCTCAGAGAACATGGAGCGACACTGGACACAAATTAGGTACTCTTTTTGCTAGGTCTCATCAATCCATGACAAAAGGTTACGCTTGCGTTTACTATTTTTATCTATCTTTTTTGCATCTTCACTGCTGAGTGCCAAAAGTACGACACTCACACTAAAAGATGCTATGACAGCACAAAGCGGCGCCGTTGAGCGTGGTTACAGCATTACTTCTACCGAAGAGAAGACCCATTTTTTCTTTTATGACACAACACGAAAGCAGACAGAGATAGATCCCAAAGACTTTTCTGCATTCCGCCAGCTTGAAGCCAATGATGATATGACGCTTGTGATGCAGACCCATCAAAGCAATCACCACAAACACCTGCGCAGCGAGTTTGATTTTTTCAAAGCCACCCACCAGATCCAGACCGTTCCGGCCTATCAATCAAAAATTTTTGCTGTCGCGCTCGATGCCAAGGGCGTTCTTAAAAGTGCCCTGATCAAAGATGCCCAGGAGCTACTCTTCCCCCACTACTATCCCCAGTTTGAGATAAAAAGGGTTTTAAAGCTTTTTACCCATATCGACGGCAGTTACTCCCTGGCTGCGCAGATTGTCAATGACCAAAGCAAACTAAGCTACTTTGACCGCGGCAATGCCCAAAACAACTGTGTCATCATCAAGCTTTCACCACTGTTACACTATGTCTCCCACCATAAAATCGGTGATGTAGAGCCCGAAGCCATTATCGATATGGTCAAAGACCGTCTGGACAACTACTATCTGCTGACACAGACGACACCTCAAAGCTTTGCGATCTATACGCATAATTTCAAAAACAACCGGACTCAAAAGCAGGGTTTTACAACCAAAGAGCCCCTCACGCTGTCGACATTTTCAAGCCGCGACTATGTTCACTTTCTTATCGGGGCAGATAAAGGAACCTGGCTAGAAATACGGACCGATGACCTCTCTTTGCGTTCCCATAAACTTTTTGAAAAGCCGACGGCAACGGTAAAAAGTATAGATAGACTCTATGACAACGGGTATATCATCTCGGGGACCCTGTTGAATAAAGAGGGCAACTACGATATGTTTATTCAAAGCTACTCTGCTTCAAAAAGCTTTGTATGGGGACGTACCTATGCTTCTAACCTTAATGAGCAGACAGACAAGCACGCTTTGCTGAATAAAAAAGTCATTTTGAGCGGTTGGGGCTACGATCCCAAACATACTCCGCTACTGACGGCGTTTAATATCGACTATCAGGGTAAGGTTGTCCGGGTAGCATCTATTAAAAGTATGAAAGAGCAGTTTATCGAGGCCCTCTCTAAAAAGATGTCCAAGAAACTCAAAGAGGCTATCACGCTCCATCCAGACGGTACCATATCGTTTAAACACCGCTATAGGGCGGCTCAACACTCTCTCACTGCAGCAGAGGCTTCTGTCGTGAAAGCCTTTTTCGATACGCTGCGCCCGCTTCTGTGCTCAAAACCGTACCGAAACTCCCTTGAAGCGATCAATCTTTACGGCTTGACCTCTTCTGAGTGGCGCGGTAAAGATAGAACAACAGCGTATTTACAAAACAGCCAGTTGGGTTATCAGCGGGCCTATTCACTCTTGGAGCTTTTCCTTGATACAAAGCTTTCTCATGAAGATCGTAGCTTTTTGCATAAACACCTTCAAACAACTTCGCTCTCTTCTGCCAAGACTGTTAAACAGGGAGAAAATCTTGAGAACTTTGAAGAGTCGCGGCGCAATCTTTTGAAAATTTTCTGGAAACCGTCCAAGTAAAGCTAATCGGCTTTAACCTAAAGCCCTTTTGAACCTGGCCCGTCGACGGCACCTAAACGGCAAACTTTCGATACGTTTGCATAGTGATACCACTTATCCTGTAAAACATCAGCTCCTAAATTCGATTTCAAAAAAAGTATTG
>JBFEYF010000075.1:0-8704 GCA_041562295.1 Sulfurimonadaceae bacterium | reverse complement strand
TAAACTGGGGTATGTCTTCCAGACCTGCGGCTTTAAGATCAAAGAGGCCCAAAACTCTATGACGCCGCGCTTTAGAATGCCGATTATCAAAACAGGCAGATTGTTGCCTTCCATGGCGAAAAAGTCCTTTTTGAACTCCCATCCCGAAGAGATCAACAACGGCGGCAAACGCAGAGTCGCTGTCTTTATCGGCTGTCTGGCCAACTACAATTTCACCAAGATAGGGGACGGTCTTTTGGAGATATTGGAAGCGTTGGAGATCGACGCCTTTTTGGCCAAGGCGCAAAAGTGCTGTTCGGCACCGGCCTATTTTACGGGGGATTTTAAGACCGTCGATAAACTGGCCAAGCAGAATATCGAATATTTTGAAACCTTTATCGATGATGTGGAAGCGATCATCATCCCCGAGGCGACCTGTTCGGCGATGCTGAAAATCGACTACGAACACTACTTCCATGACCAGCCGGAGTGGAAGGCCCGAGCTGAAAAACTGAAATCAAAGATCTTTATGGCGACAGAGTGGCTGCAGCACCATACCCATCTTTCGCAGCTGTTAAAGACCAAAAAACAGTCTGATCAGGTCGTGACCTATCATGACCCGTGCCATGCCCGCAAGATGCAGGGGATCTTTAACGAACCTCGTGAACTGATCGGTCAAAACCATAAGATCGTTGAGATGAGCGACCCGAACCAGTGTTGCGGTTTCGGCGGTGTGACGATGCAGACGGAGAAGTATGAGTTCGCTTTAGCCGCAGGTAGGCCCAAAGCCGCGATGATCAAAAATACCGGGGCACAGATTCTCTCAGCCGAGTGCAGTGCCTGCCGTATGCAGCTTAACAACGCGATGTATAACGCCGACGTCGATACGCTCTTTAAAAATCCTATAGAACTCATTGCCGAGGCGTTAAAAGATGAAAAATAGGCTGCTTATCGTCTGGTCCACAGGTGAAGTTGATGTAGCCAAAAAACTGGTACTGCTTTACAGCTCCGTTATTTTGGAGCGCGGCTACTGGGATGAGGCTCACCTGATGGTATGGGGTCCTTCGGCGAAACTTTTGGCCCAAAACGAAGAGCTGCAGCAGTGGGTCAAGGATATCCAAAAAAGCGGCGTAACCATCTCGGCCTGTGTCGCCTGTACGGATGATTACGGTGTGACCGAACAGATAGCATCTTTGGGTATCGAAGTGACCCATACCGGGGAGTTTATGACACAGGCGCTTCAAAACGACTGGAAAGTGATCACCTTTTGAAGCCCTGTTACTGCGGTTCGGGAAAAGCTTTTGGTGAGTGCTGTGAACCCTATTTGGAGGGGAAGGACGATCCCAAGACGCCTGAAGCTTTGATGCGTTCACGTTTTAGCGCCTTTGCTACCCAAAACAGCGACTACATTCTGGCAACCGAAGATGCGAGCCTGCATGAAGGAGTGACAAGCGAAGCGCTCAAAGAGCAGCTGCAGCGTCAGGAGTGGGTTTGTCTTGAGATTCACAACAGCGATGAAAAGAGTGTGACCTTTACCGCTTACGCCTTTATGGGGAGTCACTACCTGAGTATGCATGAACACTCGTTATTTGAAAAGCGTGACGGCAGGTGGTTTTATATCAAAGGTGAACAAAGTTACAGTAAAGAAGTCAAAGTTGAACGTAACGGGCTTTGCCCCTGCGGTTCGGGAAAGAAATATAAAAAGTGTCACGGACAAAAATAGATGCAAACTAATGTAAGCGAAAAGATGATCTTAGGGATCGAAAACCGCGTTGAGATCGTCGAGAAGAGTGATTTCGGCTTTTATGTAGCCACAAAAGACGGCTCGCGCTGTCTTTTCCCCAACCGTTATATCACGGAAGCGATGAAGATAGGGGATGTGATCGAGGCCTTTATCTATACGGACTCTGAAGACAGGATGGTAGCGACCACGGAGGTCCCTTTGGCCCGATTGGGGGAGTTTGCCTATTTGGAAGTCAAAGATGTCACCAATTTCGGTGCCTTTGTAGAGTGGGGGATCGCTAAAGATCTGCTGGTACCGCGTGCCGCACAGAAAAAACCCTATAAAGTGGGTGAAAAGCATATCATCAGGGTCAGTTTTGATGAAGCGACCCACCGCCTGATCGGCGTGGGCAAAAGCAAGCCCTTTATGAGTAAGGATACGTCGGCTCTGCGTAAGTTTATGGAAGTGAAGATCATCATCGATGATAAGACGCCTATGGGGTACAAGGTGATTGCCGATGACCGTTTTGAGGGGATGATCTTTCATAATGAGATCTTTCAGGAAGTAGAGCGGGGGATGACTTTTAAAGGGTATATCAAGGAAGTACGTGCAGACGGAAAGCTTGATATCTCTTTGCAGCCCTTGGGCGCGGCCAAAAGTGACAGTGAGACGCAAAAGGTGTTGGATGTCCTTGCTGAACGCGGCGGAAAAGTCCCCTACACATCCAAGTCGGATCCCAAACAGATAGAGAAGGTTTTCGGTCTGAGTAAAAAGGCTTTTAAACGTGCTTTGACAAGCCTCAAAGAAGCGGGCAAGATCCGTGTAGAAGAAGAGGGCACCTACCTCTTATAGTTACAGGCTCTCCATACGCTCAATCGGAGAGGTCAGCGCTACATAGTAGGGATGCCCCTCGCACTTAAAGCTGGTCAATACGACTGCCTGTTCCGGATGGCCGTCGATCACATCTTCCAGTGCCGCTGTCGAGTGTGGCAGTGAGAACTGGACACATTTATGTTTCTTTCGCAGGTTTGACTTGAGTTTACCGGTAACGGAGTTTACAAATTCGGTCATGGCATCCAGGAAATCTTCCCCTTCAAAGCTGTCAAAATCACCCAGGATATGGGTAATCAGTGTCTCGGTACTCTTTTGTGCAAAGAGGAAGAACAGTTCCCCCTCATAATCGCCGTCAAAAGTAATATGGGTAGCGATCGTCGGTTTCAGGCGTACAAGCTGTGAGAGTTTGGTCTGCTTGGAGGGACTCTTCTCGGGATTTCTGATCTCATAGATATCAAGAGACTGCATCGATGCGGCAATCAGATGGGGAACGAAACTTAGGAGGTCTTTTGAGATCCCTGTCGTATAGTGGACCCTTCGTCTTCCTGTCATCAACATAATCTCTTCGTCTTCATAGACCTCTTCAAGTGAATCAAAAACCCAGAGATTACTTTTACCCAAAATAGAGATCGCATTGGTATCGATCTTTTCTTTGTTGATATCTACGACACAGATCTGGGCACCGGCCGGTTGAGCCAGTTTATCCAGCTCCAAAAGCATATAGGCTGCACGCAGGTCCATATGAAAGATTCGGGTCAGGTCAAAAATAAAGACACGGTATCCAAGCTCCAGGCGGTATTGAAAATCTTTGACACTGATGCGCTTGCTGATATCTTCGTTGAGGGCACCTTTGAACTCGTAGATAAAGATGTCATGCTCGAATTTTACCCCGACATCTTCATGCATATTACCGAAATAGCTCAGGGATACGACCCTGTCAAAGCGGTTTTTATCCATCATTTTTGCCTGAAAGTCCTGCTTAGACATCGCCATAATGACGAAGTAGTTATTGGAGATCAGTGTCGAGGCGATCGCCTGGCGGTCATCAACATCATCGGTATGAACCAGTATCGAAGAGAAGTTATGCAGCGGGCTGGTCCCGATAGCCAGGGCCATAACTTCTCTGTTTCTAAAAAGAGCCAATGGGGTGTTTTTGATAAAGAGCTGCAGCACATTGAACTGCGTGGAGCTGTAATCACAAAAGCCGGCAAAGGTACGCAGTTTGGCATGAAAGATATTAAACGCCTTGACCAGAGTCATAAGGGCGTTCTTATCGATTTTTTCTACACCTTTAAAAGAGAAAAGAAGCCCCTGGATATGCATACCGCGCAGAATATGCTGATGCTGTTCGATACGGTTGACTACCTCGTCAGCGGCATGCTCGGTAAGGTTTTTACCGCCTATGCGGTAGGTTGCAATTTGCAACTCGATTTCAGGTTTTAGGTTTTGGTGTAACTGTACTTGCACGGGTCTCTTTCTTATTTAGTAATCTGCTGTAAAATCTTGGCATCGCCGAAGGTCTTGATCAAAAGCTCTTTGGTCGATTCCGCAGAGTGGTCCTTGATCAATGAATCTACGAAGTTTGCCGTTACCACTTTCCTGCAGACACGGTCCATATAGATATAGCTGAAACTGTTCTCAACCAGATAGGCTTTATATCCGTCTTTGACAAAACTGAGCTGTGTACTCATAAAAGCAAAGAATGTGATAAAAAGCAGAGCCTGGATCGTATTGGAGAGCATCCCCAAATAACGGTTGACAAGGCTTTTATGCAGCTCCATGCGGACAAAAAGCTTCTCAATAAAATAGGCGATAACCCAAAAGATAACAAAGGCGAGTAAAAAACCGCTCAGGCTCAGCACAGCCCAGTCATTGGCTTTAAGCAGGCCGATTGAGGTTAGGAAGCTTCCCAAATTAGCGCTGTAGGTGCCGGCAAGCGTCAGACCCACAAAAATTTTGGCCAGACGGTACAGCTCTTTGGATGTACCGTAACGGTAGCCGATAAATGCGGCAGCGGCTAAAATTAGTAAAACTACAATATCAAAAAACATTGAGTGACTCCTCTATTTTTTATGCGATGCAAAGATGGGATAGTTAAGATAACGTCTAAATTGTGCCGGACTGATATACTCTTTAAAACGCATATCTCTAAGAATTCGGCGGTATTTCCTTTTCAGAGAAGGGGTAAAATTCCTGTTTTGAAAAAGGGTATAGTGATATTTTCTGGGACTGGGCAGCATCAAGGCGATAAAGGCACCCTGGGCCGCATGAACCTTTTTGGGTGTCGTATTAAAGTAGGTTTTTGCTGCTGCAGCTACACCGTAAATATCGGGACCGAACTCTGCCATATTGAGATAGATCTCAAGGATCTCGTTTTTACTCAGGTACTTTTCGAGATCTCTGGTGATGAAGTACTCTTTGATCTTGCGGACCAGACTCCTCTCATTGCTCAAATAGAGATTTTTTGCAACCTGCTGTGATATCGTACTGGCCCCATATTTAATCTCGTCCGCTTTGACATTCTCAAAAAGTGCATTAATGATCGCATCATGGTCGATACCGCGGTGTTTAAAATAGTCGGCATCCTCTGCCATGACCAGGGTATAGATAAGGTCTCGGTTGATATTTTGAATAGAGACCCAGCGGTGACGCAATTTTTTATTTTCGTAGCGGTTTTGGATCTCTTTTTGGGCAATCGTCTTAAGCTCATTAAAAGTTGTGTGCTTGACATCCGGAAGGTTGTGAAAAAACAGAAAGATTAAAAAAGTGGTTACCCCAATCATGGTGATGACGGCAAACCCTACCCAGAAGCAGATCAGTCTGAAATAGTGAAACGGCAGACCTAGATAGTGTAAAAACTTATTCTTTGCAACCATCGACGATCCTACTTGTTAACCGGGAATTTTTTAAGATTATGGACCATGACCTGCTTGATCTTAGCCAGCTGTTCGTCAAAGTTTTCAAGCGGCTCATCTTTAATGTCCTGGTAGCGCTCGACCACTTCCATGTAGCGCTCTTTTTTAAAGGGGAGTTTGTGCTCAAACTCCATTCGTTTCATCTGAAGCTCTCTTGGCGTGTTGTTGATCTTGGCTTTGGAAAAGAGCGCCTGGATCTTTTTAAACTCTTCCCGCGCCATCATCGTCTTGGAGTTGATCGCTGCACGTTCACAGGTCGTCTCCATCAATGCTGCCAGTTCACCGGCTGGTACCATGGCCAGAAGTCTGCGGTCCATAAGAAGTTCCGGTTTTTCTTCGGTGAAAATTTCGCGTATTTTTTCCGGTGTGTAGGTTCGTAACTTTTTTTCATCCAGTTTGGCCGCCTGGTCAATAGCGACGATGCGGATTTGCAGATCTTCAACCTGTTCTTTATATTTTTTCAGATCATTGGTCAGAGAGAAGACTTTGCGTTTTTTGGCTTTACTCGCCTGGTCGACACGCATCCATACCTGATCGGCTCTACGTACGATCTGGGCGCCGTCGTCAAGTAAAAAGAGGGAGCGGACTTTGGAGGTACCGCTGATGGCATCGTGGCCGATCTTGGGAATCTGTCGAAAGGATCCCGCCTGTCGGACCATCTCAAAGAAGCTTTCGGCAATCTCCCCGTAAAAGAGCTCTTCATACTCAAAGAAGTAGCTCATAGCTATCTCATGGAGGAAAAAGAGTTTCATCTTGTCGTTTTGGATCATGCCGCGGATCGCTTCCTCATCCGGATGGATCTGTGAAAGCCACTCGATCGCTTCATCGATGAGTAATCGTGTAACAGCATGAGCAAAGTCACTTAGATCCATATTGTTGAGAGTGGGCAGGTAATTGAAATTGACCTTGTTCCTCATCTCGCTTTCAGTAACGATTTGTTTGGCGATTAATCTTACGATCTCTGCACGGTCTGCGTCGCTTTCTATCTCAAAGACAAGCTTCTCAAAATTCTCTTCCGACGCGAAGATGTGCTCTAAATATTGCTGCAATTTTGCACTCAAACAGGTTCCCTTATTGCTTGTTTCGATCTATTATATCGTGTAATAGGATAATTTGATATAATTGCATAAAAAAAATTAGAGAAAAGCATGGTTCAGACAATTAAATTAACGAAACGATTCGGTTCACGCATCCTTTTTGAGGATATCAATATCAAACTTGACCAGGGCAAACGTTACGGCCTTATCGGGGCTAACGGTGCCGGTAAAACGACATTCCTGAAGATCTTAAGCGGAGAGATCGATGAGTTTGAGGGCGAAGTTGTTGTAGAAAACGGCAGAAAAGTAGGGGTGCTGGGACAGAACCAGTTCGCTTTCGAAGAGTATACGGTTGCCGATGCGGTACTTTACGGTAACAAACGTCTTTTTAATGCGATCAAAGAGAAAGAAGAGCTCTATATGACGGGCGACTTCGAAGATGACGCGACGAACAACCGTCTGGCGGAACTGGAAGTGATCTGTGTCGAAGAAGATCCTACTTATGAGTATGATGTCAATATCGCCAAGATCTTGGAAAATATCGGTATCCCGGTAGAAAAACATACGGCATTGATGTCCGAACTTGATACATCGGATAAGTTCAAGGTCCTTTTGGCTCAGGTACTCTTCCCTAAACCGGATGTGCTCTTTTTGGATGAGCCTACCAACAACCTTGATATCACTACGATCGGATGGCTGGAAGATGAGCTTCAGCGTCATGAAGGTACGCTGGTAGTTATCTCGCACGATAGACACTTTTTGAATGCGGTATGTACCAATATCCTTGATGTCGATTTTCAAAAGATCAGAGAGTTTACCGGTAATTATGATGACTGGTATATCGCTTCGACCGTTTTGGTCAAACAGATGGAAGCGGACCGCGCCAAGCAGCTTAAAGAGAAAGAGCAGTTGGAAGCCTTCGTACGCCGTTTCTCGGCAAATGCCTCTAAAGCAAAACAGGCAACCAGCCGCCAAAAGCAGCTTGAGAAACTGAACATCGAAGATATCAAGCCAAGTTCGCGCCGTGATCCGAGTATCGTCTTTAAAGCGAAGCGCCAAATGGGTGATGAGGCTTTGCATCTTGAGAATGTGAATGTCGCGTTCGGTGACAATAAAGTTCTTAACGATATCAACATCCATATCGAACCGGGTGAGAAGATCGCCCTGATCGGTCCCAACGGTGTCGGTAAGACGACACTGGTTAAGACGATCATGGAAGAGCTTAAGCCTGACAGCGGTGTTGTACACTGGGGTGCAACGATCGAGCCATCCTATTTCCCGCAGGATACGACGGATAAGATCAAGGGTGACGGTACACTCTATGACTGGCTCAGAGCTTTTGATCCCAAGCGTGATATCGCAGAGATCCGTAACTGTCTGGGAAGAATGCTCTTTAACGGCGAGCAGCAGGAGAAAGCGGTAACGAACATTTCGGGTGGTGAAAAACACCGTATGATGCTTTCGAAGATGATGCTGGAGGAGGGTAACTTCCTGGTTCTGGATGAACCGACCAACCACCTTGACCTTGAAGCGATTATCGCGCTGGGCGAAGCACTCCACAGCTTCCCCGACAACGTCGTCTGTGTCTCTCATGACCGTGAACTATTGGACGCTTTTGCCAACCGTATTATCGAACTGAAGCCTGACGGAACCTATATCGATTTTAAAGGTAGTTACGAAGAGTACGTAGAGAGCCAAGCGTAATCGATGATAGATCTTAAGAATATCGCCGGTTTCGGCATAGCGGGCAACTTTGCCGATCACCTGGAACAGGCGGGTGAGAGTGCCGATTTTGTCAATGTCAAAGTGGAAGCTGCGGATGCGCCCAAGGGGATCTTCCCTTTTTACCTTCCCGGCTTTGACGGTTACCAGGGGGTTTACCCTTTAAGCAGCGATACGATCGTGCTCAGTGAGGGTGAAAACCTTCAAATGGAACCGGAGATCGCTTTGCTGTGTGATGTGACCTATACAGGCGAGCGTGTAAGCGCACTGACACCGACGGCTTTTGCCGCCTATAACGACTGCTCTATAAGACGCCCGGGTGCCAAGAAGATCTCCGAAAAGAAGAACTGGGGTAAAGAGACCAAAGGGGTAAGCGAGACCTTTATACCGATCGACAGTTTCTCCAAAGGGGGGATTCTTGACCATTACCATATCGCCTCTTTTATCAAACGTGACGGGGAACTGATCGCTTACGGACAGGATAGTGAAGCGCT